>JAJDCC010000246.1 GCA_029261015.1 Candidatus Omnitrophota bacterium
AATGGACACGCCCTGATGTATCCAACTCAATCACTACATTGGGAATTTGTTCAGGAAAAGCTGCCAACCGCGCTATTTCAGCATCAGAGGTTACCCTTGCCGTAACATCGCGCAACAAATACACATAACCCACCAAACTCTCTTCACTATTAGTCATGAATGAAACGGTATAGTCTACATAGACAAGCCGTCTCCCTTCAAAGTGCAAATCCATTTGATTCTGGATCACGCCATTTTTTCCATAGTCGCGGAACCACCCTGGCTGTGGCGCTAATCTTTCATCTAAACTTGCAAGACTTTTTCCTGTAAAGGAATGCATACTCTGACCAAATAAGTGCACCGCTTTCTGATTAGCTAACCGAATCTTCCCTTCGTAGTCCACCACAATGAGCGCTTCAGCAATCGTTTCTACAATATTATGTACCGCTAATGCCGCGGTATAATCAACCAATCGATACTTCACGACCGCACGGGAAGTCATCAGCAAGAAAATAAAGATGGGAATATACCCGAAAGGATACAACCCCACACCAAACGCTGCCAGATAATCCAGCGAAGCCACATACCCTAAAGAAAAAGCAAAACCAAAAGCTTTGATCCTAACCGCATTTTCACTACCAGGAACAGCCTCTTTAAACCTCAAAGCGTATTCTCTTAAGGTAAACACCATGAAGCCGAAAAAAAAGAGCAGAAAAGGAGTACTCAATAAAGTGAAGGCAGGATAATATCCCCATTCGAAGTGATACAAATGCTTAAACGCCACATCTGTAAAAGTAATCAATACAGAAAATAAGACAGACAAACACCAACCTATACGAATCACATTGCGACGGGTTTCATGGACCCCCAAAACATGCGAAGAAAAATCATAAATAGCAACGGGGATAAAAGCGATACCGAGATAGGATGTATGCGCCCATTTTAAAGCGACGGCTGGATCTAATGAGGCATACATTAAGGAAAATGTGAACAGCCACACAGTTATGGCTATACTCGCGCGGAAATAGGCTAAACTGACACTTGACCCTCTCTCACGCCAAAGCACCCAATGACCTTGTATGAAGGTCAAGGCGGCCACTACCAGCGGACACAAAGCCCAATAGCTGAAGAAGAAATTATCAAGGTCTAGCATACCTATAGTTTACACTAGACAAATTCCCCTTCTGCACTTAATTGCAAATAACGCAATTCTTCTGCTTGAAGCGCCCTCACACGGATTTGAGGTTTAGAGAGGTGTTTCACAATAAGCTTATACCCTTCAAAATCAAAATGCTCAGGCCCTTGAAGCCACGGAATCAATCCATCTTCGGTATAACGCATTGCCCGTACCAGCTGCCAATGGTCAATGATGAACACATCGCCCTGACTGTCTTCACTCCCGTGTTCTTCAACAATAACAGGCCCCTTATAAGGCCATCGACGCAATTTTCGCCGCTCAAAAGCCTGCTTAATTTTTTCATTGTGCGACTTGATTGAAATCTTCTCAACACAAGCCCCCGAGCACACACCTGATTGATGGTTAGAGCACGCCCCTTCAATCGTTTCATCTAGCCCTAAATAGCGAGGACAAATACCTAACTCACGCGCCACTGCCTCTAAACAATCTTTAGCATGACGCTTTGATTTAAAAATCCCAAAAATGGTTTTAGCGTGAAAGGGCTCCTCAACAGATAAAACTTCCATCTCCACACGATGATAATTCTTTGACTTAGGCTTGTACCTCAAAACCACAAGCTTATCCGCCGAACGCCCACGACGGTTATGTAAGGGCTTAAGTGTTTTAATAAGATGCGACTCTAAAAGCATTGCCCCCAATTCGCCTGCCGTCTCATGTAACTCAATATCATGCGTCTCCCTGGAGAGTGCCTGCTCCTTACCTGAGCGCTGGTCTCCTGAAAAATGGGAAAATACGCGCTGCCGAATGTCCGTACTTTTTCCAACATACAAAGGAGCACCCTGATCATCATAAAAAATATACACACCCGTTTTCGAGGGTAATTTCTCAATGGTGGACTGCTTTAAAGCCGGCGGCCAAGTCGGTGTGCGCATAAGCTTTTCAAACTGTTTATTGAATTCTGGAGGCTTACGGTCTTTATAAGCCAATTGCATAAAATGCCACACCACGCGTGCATCGTCTAAAGCTCGGTGCCGGTTTTCGCATTCAAATTTGTAGCGCTCAATCAAACTGCTCAAACCGTGCTGGCGAAACTCAGGATACAGTTGACGGGACAAACGCACCGAACACAAACACGGGGGCGAAAATGGCTTCCCTAACCGTTGAAATTCATTGCGCATAAACCCATAGTCAAAACGCACATTATGGGCAATGAAGATGCAATTCTCAAGCAACTCAGCCACTTTGGGCTGAAGCTCACGGAATGTCGGCGCCCCTTTCACATCTTTGGGTTTGATGCCTGTTAAACGTTGGATGGGATAAGGAATCCGGCACTCTGGGTCCACAAGGCTAGAAAATTCTTCGACCAATTTGCCCTGCTCAATACGCAAGATACCAATTTCTAAAATACGGTCACATGACGCCGTTGCACCGGTCGTCTCAAGATCGACGATCGCTAGATTGTTTTTCTTTAGCATAATTTTGTCTACTTATAAGGTCGTTCGTAGGAAAAGACTATCATAGAGGATGCGGGGTCGATTGTCTAAGGAATCTCTTAGCTCTGCCGATTAATCCATCAATATCTCAACTCTAAGCCACCACCCAGCTCAAAATCCGAGTGCCATTGGACTTTAGCCGACAAATCTTTAGTAATAAGGTACGCCATGCCGGCTTTCCATTCTAAATCGGTGTGTGTATCATATTCCACTTCAGCCATGCCTAAAAGCCGCGGAGTGAGATGCAATTCACGCCCCATAGATAAGCGGCCGCCTCCTTCAGAATCTATCCAAATGCTGGACTCAAGATTCAGTGGTAAGAGATACCGAAAGCCCATAATACCGCGTGTATCACTTTCGCGATCGGCTTCACCCAAAACATCTACCCCCACAAAAGGTACAAAGAAGCGATTCACATAATAACCCCACGTCAATAGCCCTTCCCATTCCGTGTCTTCAACATTTTGCCACCCAAACTCCCAACTTAAATCGATCAGTTGACGGTAGTTACTCAACGACACAGTGCCTTGTGTCATGTTGCTCAAAAGATCAGCCTCAATAAAACCATACCAAGCATTGTGATTCAGTTGAGATCGAATAGCTGACACCGCAGCATCCGGTTGAAAATCTTCGTAATGCACCACACGCGCCATGCCACTCATCATGTGATACAGCAAATGGCAATGGAAAAACCAATCCCCCACTTCGCCTGCATCAAATTCAATTACGGTTGTCGACATGGGTGTTACATCAACTGTATGCTTCAGGGGTGAATAATCCCCTTGCTCGTTCAGTACTCTAAAAAAGTGCCCATGCAAATGCATTGGATGATGCATCATGGTGCGGTTAATCATAATAAATCGCACGACTTCACCGGCCTTAATCGCAATATCGTCACTCTCTTCTAAAGCTTTATTGTTTAAAAACCACACATAGCGCTCCATATCGCCATCTAAAGTTAAGCGCACTTCACGCACAGGCTTATCGGCATTGAAGTGAGTCGGAACGGGAGACCTCAACTCTGCATACGGGGGCCAAGGACGACTATCCGGCATTCCATCCATAGCCAAATTGTCGATACTAGCCACATCGGCCGACAATGGTTTAAAACTCTGCCTCAATGATTTTCCGTCAAAACGCTCCGACACATCACCTGGAGACGGCATAGAATGTTCCATCGAATGATCCATTGTATGATGTGCATGACTCATGGCAGACATATCCATGCCGCTCATATCCATCGACGACATATCCATACCACCCATCTCCATCATGCCAGGCTCATCGAACTTGCCAGCTTTCACATCGGCATGTGACATCCCCATTGATGATGCCGGGGTTATGGCAAAAATTTGTTTGATGCCTACATTGCCCATGCCGTGATAAAGATCGGGATACGGCACACTCTCTGCATAAACCTTTTCTCCGGAACCTACCCACACCCGCGAATAAGCAGAACCGTCTTGGGCTGTAGCGCGAAACTCAAATTGCCCACTCTCAGGAACAGTAACCAATACATCGTAGGTTTCGGCCACGGAAATGAGTAAGCGCTTTTTCTCTAGAGGCTCGACAGGTTGACCATCCGCTGTAATAAGTGTCATCGGTCCCCCTGCAAATTCCACATAGAAAAATGTCGAAGCCGAACCATTAATGACTCTTAATCGCAGGGTTTCTCCAGCCTGCGCCTCTACAAAGGATTCTGATTGTCCGTTTGCCAAAAATCGATCATAGGCCACATCCGCAATATCCATAGCTGGCATACGCTGCAACTCTCGAGATAAATAGCTGCCCAAAGATTTTTTGCGCATCGAACCTATCAGACTTTGTGCACTGCCTTTTTCTATCGAATACCATTCGCTTCCTCGTTTAAGCGTACGCAAAACATGATGAGGGTCTTCGTCTGTCCAATCCGAAAGCAGTATGACTTGATCGTGAGTATAAGTAGGCTCATTATTCGGTTTAATCACTACCGCCCCATAGACGCCACGCTGCTCTTGCAGGCCTGTATGCGAATGATACCAATAAGTCCCACTTTGCCGAATAGGAAATTCATACGTAAACGTTGTTCCGGGTTTAATCGGTGGATAGGTCAAATAAGGTACGCCATCCATATTGGGAGGCACCAACAATCCATGCCAATGAATTGATGTTTCTACGTCCATGGAATTGGTGACATGAATACGCGCCATATCGCCTTCTTGAAACTCCAAAACAGGGCCAGGTATAGAACCATTGACTGTCATTGCGCTTATCGACTTACCAGTAAAATTGACCGTATTGCGTTCAATATTGAGGCGGTATTCTTTTTCAATTGCAAAACAATCCGTGCTAAAAACCAATACGCACTGAAGCAGCACAATTCCTAGCCCTATTTTTTTAACCATTATTCCCTCAGGTTCATTCCTCTTACTCTTCAACTCCAACGCCATATTCATAAACCATTCGTCCACCTTTATCGGCGCCAATGGTCACTAAAACCGCTGCAACCACAAGACACAGAATAAGCACTACTCGGAAATACCTTTTAAACCCCCTATTTATTAGCCACAAAATCGGCATCGACATAAGCGAAAACCACATAAGCCAACTCGCATATTGTCGATGCTCATCTAATAATGGATGATTGATTCCAAGTTTAGTGGCCTCCCAAATACCTGTTCTGATAACAAGCGGTGTCAGTATTGCCGCTGCCACAAAAAGACAAACAGCCGTTTGGTGTAAAACAACCTGCTTGAAAAGGTGGCTCACAATTTCAAAAACCAATGCCATAATAAATAGGGCTATTGGAAAATGAACAACCATTGGGTGCAAATGTGCTGGCAATTCAATCATTTGCCCTCTCCTAGCTTAATGAGATCCGTGGTCGTGAGCGTCTCCATGCTTAGAGTTAGTTTTATCGTGGCTTGTACCATGACCGCTATTTGCACTAGACTTGGCAGCTGCTAGTTCCTGCTTGACCTTTTCTATATACATCTCAGGGTCCTTTTTGAAGTCCTTGGCACACATCTTACAGCAAAGATTATAAACTTTTCCTTCATATTCAACAGTATGAGTAGCACCCATTGCATCAATTTCTTCATCGCTGACAGGACAAATTGTATTACCGACATTCGGCATATCAGATTTTTGAGTTTCCATCATCGGGTCATTATCATGTTTCATGTGATCATGGTTTCCTTCGGAAAACACCGATATACCACTCATAGCCAATGTCATTACAGTACTTATTAATAGTATTTTTTTCATTTTCATCTCCTTGTTATGTATTAAAAATAGTGACTGTCACCATTTTTATAATCGGGCACTGCGTAAGCGTAAAGCGTTGGCAATCACCGAAACTGAACTCAAACTCATGGCCGCGGCGGCCAACATCGGGCTCAATAGCCATCCAAATACTGGATACAAAAGCCCTGCTGCAATCGGCACACCCAGTGCGTTATAAACGAAGGCAAATACCAGGTTTTGGCGAATATTGTGCATTGTGGCGCGACTTAACTTAAGCGCCTTAGCGACTCCGCGAAGGTCTCCTTTCACTAAAGTAATGCCAGCGCTTTCCATGGCTACATCGGTTCCGGTACCCATCGCAATACCCACGTCAGCCTGTGCCAATGCGGGCGCATCATTAATGCCATCGCCTGCCATAGCCACACGATGCCCGTCTTTTTGCAAGCGCTTCACTAAATCTACTTTATGTTCGGGCAACACTTCAGCTTCTACTGTGTCTAATCCTAATTGTTTAGCCACCGCGTGTGCCGTCGTTTTGTTGTCACCGGTTGCCATCACAATCTGTACACCCAACGCCTGTATCTCTTTGATGGCTTCTGCAGTTGTGTTTTTAATGGGATCAGCCACGCCCACATAACCTGCCAATCGCTTGTCCACCACCACAAACATGACCGTCTGTCCTTCAATACGCATCCCTTCTGCCTGTATCTTTACTGAAGGGTCCACTGTCACCTTTAAATCTTCTAACATGGCCTGATTACCTATAGCCACTTGCCTGTGGTTTACCGTCCCCTGAACACCTTTACCTGTGATGGACTCAAAATCGCTCACCGCTTGGAGCTGTACACCTTTGTCTTGTGCACCTTGTACAATCGCGGCCGCTAAAGGATGTTCACTCGCACGCTCAAGGCTCGCCGCCAAAAGAAGCAACTCCGATTCATCTACAGTTAACGCTTTAACAGCAACTAATCGAGGTTTACCTTCTGTTAAAGTTCCCGTTTTATCGACAACCAATGTATCAATCTTTTCTAAGCGCTCCAATGATTCCGCATCGCGAATTAATATGCCAGACTGCGCACCTTTACCGGTACCCACCATAATGGACATTGGGGTGGCCAAACCTAAAGCACATGGACAGGCAATGATGAGAACCGCCACCGCATTCACTAACGCAAAAGCCATACGCGACTCAGGCCCTAACCAGGCCCACAAACCAAAAGTCAGTACCGCAATTGCAATCACCGCCGGCACAAAATAAGCCGACACAGCATCAACCATGCCTTGTATCGGGGCGCGACTGCGTTGCGCCTCACTCACCATATGCACAATTTGAGACAAGAGCGTATCTGCACCCACGCGTTTTGCCTCCATCACCAGACTGCCTTTTTGATTCACCGTAGCACCAGTCACGGAATCACCCGGTTGTTTATCCACCGGAACCGGCTCACCGGTCAACATCGATTCATCGACTAAACTCGATCCTTCAATCACCACGCCATCGACAGGCACTTTCTCGCCAGGCCGCACACGCAGTTTTTGCCCCACATGCACATGTTCCAGCGGGATGTCTGTTTCTGATCCATCCTCTTTCACCAGACGTGCTGTCTTGGGCACTAAACCTAATAAGGCTTTGATGGCGCCACTGGTTTTTTCGCGCGCGCGTAATTCAAGCACCTGGCCTAATAAAACCAGAGTCACAATCATGGCTGCGGCTTCAAAATAGACAGCAACTTGGCCATGCATATTGCGGAATGAGTCTGGAAAAAGCCCCGGTATCACCGTAGCGATCACACTGAAGACATATGCAGCACCTGTTCCTAAAGCAATCAGTGAAAACAT
>JAJDCC010000026.1 GCA_029261015.1 Candidatus Omnitrophota bacterium
GACCCACGCAACCCAGCAGTGATTGCAGACAATGTAGGGGATAATGTGGGGGATGTGGCAGGTATGGGGGCTGATCTCTTTGAATCCTATGTGGGTTCGATTATTGCCACCATGGCTTTAGGTGCAGGGCTAGCCGCACAAGGAGACTCGGCCAAAGAGTTAGTGATGTTACCCATGTATCTGGCGGCGATGGGGATTGTGGCCTCCATTATTGGAAAGTATGCGGTGCGTGCAAAGAAAGAAAAAGAGGTGCATGGAGCCTTGTTTAAAGGGTTACTTGCCTCGTCATTTATTTTTGTGGGGTTGGCGTATTTCCTAATCGACCGTTTGGAACTCCACTTCATCACCCGGCATGGTTTAGAGGTGCATTCAGATCAGGTGTTTTTGTCGGTACTGACAGGATTGGTTTTGGGGGTTTTGATTGGAAAGGTGACGGAATTTTACACATCAGAACATCGAAGTCCAACACAAAGCATTGCTAAGCAGAGTCAATCCGGCTCAGCCACCAATCTGATTTTCGGTTTAGCGGTAGGGATGGGGTCTACATGGGCGACTGTTGTGTTGATTGCCTTGTGTCTCATGTTATCTTTTTCGTTTGCCGGCTTGTATGGAATTTCAATCGCTGCTGTTGGGATGCTGGCGACTTTAGGTTTGTCCTTAGGTGTTGATGCATACGGTCCCGTTGCGGATAACGCAGGGGGTATTGCACAGATGGCAGGGTGTGCTCCTGCTGTTCGCAAACGTACCGATGCCTTAGATGCCGTAGGCAATACAACGGCTGCTATCGGCAAAGGTTTTGCCATTGGGTCTGCTGCGCTAACTGCATTAGCTCTTTTTCAGAATTATGTCGATATTGTAGCTCGCACAATAGGCAAACCGGTTGAGCTGAATCTGCTGACACCTGAGGTGATTGCAGGGTTGATGATTGGTTCTATGTTGCCGTATCTTTTTTCATCGTTAACGATGTTGGCGGTAGGTCGGGCAGCAAATAGGATGGTTGAAGAAGTCCGTCGTCAGTTTAAAGAAATTCCCGGATTGTTGGAAGGCAAGGCCTTACCGGATTCACAAAGATGTGTGAGGATATCTACTAAAGCCTCGATTCGTGAAATGGTGGTGCCAGGGTTGCTTGCGGTGATTGTTCCTGTTGCTGTAGGGGCTTTTTGGTCCTATTCGGCTTTGGGTGGTTTGATTGTCGGGACATTGTCATCAGGATTAGTCATGGCGATTTTTATGGCCAATGCGGGTGGGGCGTGGGATAACGCCAAGAAATACATTGAAGGCGGAATGCACGGCGGTAAGGGCAGTGTCAGTCATATGGCTGCTGTTGTGGGGGATACGGTAGGGGATCCTTTTAAAGACACAGCAGGACCTGCTTTAAATATTTTAATCAAACTGATTTGCATTGTTTCTGTAGTTGCCGCACCAATCCTGTTTCGTTAAAAATGATAAAAAAGGTGACTGTCCCCTTTTTTGTGCTGTTATTGATGTGTGGGGTGGGGTGTGGTGAATCTGTTCCCACGGTAAAGATTGGTTTTGTGGCGCCGCTTACGGGCGATCAGGCTCCGCATGGTGAAGACATGCTGAATGCGGCTCAATTGGCCATTCAACATGCGCAAGCCGAAGGGGCTGTGTTGCCGGGCTATCAGTTAGAGTTGGTTGCTCTGGATGATCAGCGCAACCCCACACAGGCAGTATCCGCAGCCAAAAAGCTCGTCTCTGATAAAGCTGTCATGGCAGCCATTGGACACTTGAATTCTTCCTGCACGATGCCGGCTTCGGCAATTTACTATCAAGCTGGGTTGCTGAACATCACACCTGTTTCTTCTAATCCTCAGATATCTCAGCAGGGTTTCAGTACTTTCTATCGCACCTGTGCCACTGATGATCTTCAGGGTCCGGCTGCTGCGCGCTTTGCCATAAACGCATTAAATGCCAGGTCTATTTTCATTATTGACGACATGACCACCTATGGTCGTGGGTTGGCCGATGCCTATCAGCGAGAACTCGAAAAGTTAGGGGGGACTGTCTTGGGGCATGAAGGATTGGCTCAAGGCGATAAAGATTTTGTGCCTTTGTTAACCAAAATCAAATCGATGAACCCAGATTTGGTTTATTTTGCAGGCATGTTTCCTGAAGGCGCACTTTTGATCAAACAGCATTTTGAATTGGGTATGAACAGTCAGTTTATGGGAGGCGATGGTTTGTATGATCCGGTGTTGATTGAGTTGGCGACACCCGAGGCGGCCGAAGGGGTGATCATCACAACCATTGGGGTGGATGTGCATCAGCTTGAAACCGCGCGTGCTTTTGTTAAGGAATACGAAGAGACTTATGGTCCTATCGGCGCTTATTCTGCGTACACATATGAAGCTACCAAAATTGCCATTTGGGCGATTAGACAAGCAGGTGTTATGGACCGTTCGGCTGTTCTTGACGCCATGAAAAATCTTAAAGATTATCCCGGATTATTTGGACTTCAAAATTTCGATGAGCATGGTGATTCTTTGATTCGTGACATCGGTATTTTTGAAGTGCGTGATGGCACCTTTGTGTCCATCAAATCGCTTCGTTTCGAATGACCGCTTCACAGTTATTTCTTCAGCAACTCTCCAATGGACTGACTCTCGGTTCTATTTACGCTTTAATCGCACTCGGTTACACCATGATTTATGGGGTGATTCAACTCATTAACTTTGCCCATGGCGAAGTGTTTATTGTGGGGGCATATGCGGCGCTGTGTGTGATGAGTATGACCAGTTTACAGGCAGTGATGCCTTGGTGGTTGTTATTAGGTTTGGCTATTGTAGTGGCTATGTTTGTGAGTGCGCTTTTAGGGTGGGTGATGGAACGCCTTGCTTATCGACCCTTGCGCACAGCACCACGCTTGAATGCGTTGATCACAGCAATTGGCATGTCTTTCTTTTTGCAGAATGCGCTCATGTTGATTTTTGGAGCCACGGATCGATCGTTCCCCAATTGGGTGCCTGCTGTTCGTTGGGACATAGGCGGAGTGACCCTGACGTTGATGCATATCATTATTTGGGTAAGCTCAGCGCTGATGATGCTAGGGCTGCATTTTTTAGTGATGAAGACTCAATTAGGCATGGCAATGCGTGCGACATCTCAAGACCAAAAAGCCTGCTACTTATTAGGGATTCCAGTCAATCGCATCATCAGTATGACCTTTATGATAGGTGCTGTCTTTGCTTCTGTAGGAGGCGTGTTGTTTGGTTTGAATTACGGAACGATAAATTTTCATGATGGCTACATGATGGGGCTTAAAGCATTTACAGCGGCTGTTTTGGGTGGGATTGGCAACTTGCCTGGCGCGATGATCGGTGGTTTGGTATTAGGTATCTTAGAAAGCATGGGTGCAGGGTATTTATCTTCGCAGTGGAAAAATGTTTTTGCTTTTGTCATCTTGGTCATTATTTTGATCTTCAAACCACGTGGGTTGTTGGGTGAACGTGTAGCTGAGCGCGCTTAATGACAAAAGGAACGGTCACTTTTTTTGCCATCAGTGTTGCGGTGCCTTTAGTGGCCAACGCCTACCAGTTGGATGTCCTCACTTCTGTTCTGATCTATGCCATGTTGGCTTTGGGCTTGAATTTGATTGTAGGTTTAGCGGGGTTGCTGCATTTAGGCTACGCCGCCTTTTTTGCCATAGGGGCTTATACCTATGCGCTATTAAACATTCATTGGGGCTGGTCTTTTTGGGTGGGTTGGGCGCCAGCGGTATTGATTGCAGCCTTAGGAAGCGGATTGGTAGGCGCTAGCGCTTTGCGCGTGCGCGGAGATTATTTAGCCATTGTGACTTTGGGGTTTGGTGAAATCATCAGACTGATTTTTAATAATTTGGACCAATGGACGGGTGGGCCAAATGGGTTATTAGGCATTGCCCATCCCACGTTATGGTTACCACAAGGAATGTATGATTTTAGTGTGAAATCTCTACCTTACTATTATTTGAGTTTGGTGTTGCTGGGGGGTGTGTGGTTGTTTTGTCATCGCTTGAGTCATTCGCGCCTGGGTCGGGCTTGGATGGCAATGCGTGATGATGAATTGGCTGCAGCATGTATGGGAATTCCTGTTTTAAAAATGAAACTGCTCGTTCAAATATGTGGTGGAGCTGTTGCAGGTTTAGCTGGAGCTTTTTTTGCGGCTAAGCAGGGAACGGTGACCCCTGACAGTTTTGATTTTATTCAGTCCGTCATGGTGTTGTCGATGGTGGTTTTAGGCGGTATGGGCAGTATGCGGGGAGCTATTTTGGGGGCTATGCTTTTGGGGGTTTTACCCGAAATGCTTAGAGGGGCCGATCAGTACCGCATGTTGGTTTTTGGTTTGTCGATGATTGTGATGATGCGTTTGAGACCCCAAGGTTTATTAGGCCGTTCGCATAAGGAGTCGCAACTTGCTGCGCATTGATCAAATTTCAAAACGCTTTGGTGGTGTGCAGGCTTTAGACTCAGTGTCCTTTGAATTAAAGCAGGGGCAAGTATTGGGAGTCATTGGTCCAAATGGTGCCGGGAAAACCACTTTATTTAACTGCTTAACAGGTGTTTTTCAACCAGAGCAGGGACAAGTCCAGTTGAATAACCCTAAGCGTGACTTAGTGGGCAGAAGAGCTGAAACGATTGTGAAATGGGGCATCAGTCGTACTTTTCAAAACATTCGACTGTTTTCTGGAATGTCCGTTTTGGAACATATCTTAGTGGGTGGATACACGCAAACGCCTTATGGGTTTTTATCGACGGTTTTGCGCAGTAAAAATTTTCATCGACAGGAATATGAGGTACAAACACAGGCCTATGCGTTGTTGGAGTTGTTAGGCTTAGAGCACCTTAAGCAACAATCGGCGGTGGATTTGCCTTTTGGATTACAACGGCGTTTAGAAATAGGGCGAGCATTGGCAGCTCAGCCCAAAATACTTTTGTTAGATGAACCTGCTGCGGGTTTGAATCCCGTTGAAAAACAAGAACTGTTGCAGGTGATTCAAGCTATTCAAAAGCGTGGAGTGAGTGTGATTTTAATTGAACACGACATGCAAGTGGTGATGCCTCTTTCAGATTGGGTGGTCGTGTTGGATCATGGGCGAGTGATTGCACAAGGAGATGCGGTGTCGATTCAAAAAGACCCGCAAGTGATCGAGGCTTATTTGGGTAAGGCGAGTGAAGATGCTTAGACTTCACCAGGTGGATGCAGGGTATGGCGCTACTCAGGTGCTGCACAGTGTTTCATTAGAAGTCAATGAAGGTGAGATTGTCACTTTATTAGGCGCCA
>JAJDCC010000027.1 GCA_029261015.1 Candidatus Omnitrophota bacterium
AGCAAACAGGCAAAGTGTCTTATGACTTTAATTACCAATCTGTTTTGGACAGCGGCCTGCTCAATATGAGCAACATTCAGAATATTCTATTTTTCTTTGCACCAGGAAGCGAAGCCGTATCCGCTACTGATGAACAAATACTGAAGATATCTTTGGTCAACAGTGAGATTTTAGATAATTTTGAAGGAGTGGACCCACCCGTAGTGCAGTGGTTTGATGGTGGATTGCCTAGTTCTCGTGAGATCCAGTTTAATGAAAACGCCGCGGACCAATATCATCTTATGCGCCAAACCTACACCGACCGCATGCTCATCGGCTCAGAGCCTGATTTAGACGCTGCATATACATTTGGTGCCATCATATTAGATCCACAGAATGTGAAGGTTAAAGACTACCGCTACCTAACATTCTGGGTGCGCAATTTAAACTATCCCTACGATGGCAACCTATTCATCGGCATTCGATTAGAAAGCGCTTCTGGAGAGAAAAGCCCTAAGCAGTTTGTTGAGATTGGCACCGGTGAGTGGACACAAGTCAAAATTGATCTAGAGCCCTTACTCTACAGCGAAGATGCCGATTTTTGTCAGCTCACCGTAGACAACATACTGTTCTATGTACAGAACGCCGGCTGGCACAACTATCCGCGCAACGTCGACTTTGATGATTTTAAATTAACTGAATAGAATCACTGGGATGAATACAATAAACCATTAAAGAATTCAAAAGCTCCGCTTCTGAGATTCTTTAGAGAGTATCCGCCTTCTTGCACCACCAAAATGGGGCAGGATATCGTGGCTAATATTTCCCCAACGCGCCGCATGCCTTTGTTGGTGATTTCAAAGGCTCCGGTGGGATCGCCTTTCATAATGTCAAATCCCAAAGACAGCACAAAATAGCTGGGCTGGTGCGCCATGAGCACTTTCAATGCAGCCTGTAAAGACTTGCAGTAAGCGTCATCTTGGGTACCTGCTCGCAGCGGAAAGTTTTTATTGAACCCTTTTCCCTTGCCCTCACCCACCTCATCTTCGTAACCCGCATAATAAGGATAAGCCTGACTAGGATGTCCATGGATAGAGGCAAAGAACACATCCTCCCGTTCATAAAAAATATCTTGTGAGCCATTACCATGATGGTAATCGATATCCAAAAAAGCCACTTTACCTTTGCGCGCAAGAAAATGCGCAGCAACAGCAGCACTGTTGAAGTAACAGAACCCACCGAAAACTTTGCGCTCAGCATGATGCCCAGGAGGGCGACACAACACATAGGCATGTTTATCGCCAGCTATCAGTGCATCCGCTCCCGTCAACGCCGCATTCACTGCATTTCGAGCAGCCGTGTAAGCATTAACGGTCAATGGAGTGAAGGTATCGATACAATAATAGCCCGCTCGCATGTCCCATGTTTTGGGAATATGCTCTGGATTGCGCACGGGAAAAACATTGGGATATAAAAGCTGTCTCGGCGTTAACTGTGTTTGTGCGTCTTTGATAAACTGCACCAACTTATGATCATGCACTGCCTTAATGTGCTGTTCACTATGCGGCTTTACTGCGATCTCTTCGACCGGTATATTTTTTAACCCTGCCAACACCGCAGAAATACGCGCTGGTCGTTCAACGTAGCCTACTTCTTTCAGGTGATGAATCTGATTGGCATCACCCCCGTTAATCAAGGTTAATGGGCTTAACACTCGAGCTTTGCTGCGCACACTGCGCTTAGCATACTTCGCTTCTCGCAATTGAATCGGATCATCTTGAACAGAATCGATGACCTTCTGTACTTTCTTGTCTCCCTCAGAACCTTTAATCTTTACTTCAAATATGCGCTGCATCACTTGCTGCAAAGACTCACGACTGACCGGCTTGTTGTTGCCAAAGTCATCATATACCAGCATGGTCATATAACCTTGATTGGCTTTTGTGGTGATTTTTTCGTACAACGTATTCATCACGGGTCGGGCACCTAAAGCCTCGTAGAAAGCCATGCGTTTTTCATTGATCTTTATTCGCGAAGGATCTTTTAAATGCGCGACATCATCCGAAGGCACATCCATAAAAAAACCTTTACACCGTTTGTGCTGCAAGTGTTCACGTACTGCATTGTAAAGCGCAATGCCATAACCACGCGCGCGCCGATCAGGATCGGTTGCAATGTAATCCAAGTAAGCATATTTTAATTGCGGAAAAATAAACACCAAAGCAAACCCAACGATGCGGTTCTTTTGACTCTCAGCAACCAACAAGAGTACTTCAAAATCACGACGGTCTTTAAAAAGCACCAAATCAGAAATTTTGGACGCATATTCGGGATAATATGCAAAAGCTTTCGTGTATATGTGCAACACGGTGGCAAGGTCTTGGGCCCCTTGCCGTGAGGTCACACTGCGTACCTGGCGAATCCTAAACATCTTTGTTGATCCGATCCTTTCTTTCATGCCAATATATGATCGCATTATGTGCAATTAATTCTGTAATAGCTACTAAATAAAGTGACGGTTTAGCTCTATGCGCTCACCACAAAGCTACCAAAAACTGGAGACTCTTTTTGAAGAGTATCAGTTGCATCAGTCCATCATTTCACACCTCAATTGGGATACCGCGGTCAATATGCCGCCTGGGGGCGCCCATCTGAGGGCTCGCCAATTGGCGCTGCACGCTGAGCTAAGCCAGAAACTGCTTACACAACCCGATATGCCTAGCTTGCTTGATCAATCGACGAGTGACATTGAGTCTCTTGATGCTTGGCAAGGCGCTAACTTGAGGGAAATGCGACGACTGCACCAACAAGCACTAGCTATACCCCCCGATCTCCTTAACGCGCTTAACCAACAAGCCGTTGTCTCCGAGTTAGCCTGGCGCAGCGCCAAACAAAACAACGATTTTAAATCTTTCGTGCCCTACCTAACCAAAACGCTCGAACTTGTACGCCGGAAGGCGGATTGCCTGGCGAAAGCATTGAAAGTGGCGCCCTATGAAGCCCTTATGGAAACCTTTGCTCCAAGCACTAGCCTTGTTACCTGCGAGTCGATCTTGAGTGAACTTGAGCAACAACTACCTCCGCTTATCACTGCCATTGTTGAACGGCGCGGCCATATAGATTTGCCCGCGCTAAAAATCTCTGTCGAACAGCAGCGCAGTCTTTGCCGATCGTTATTAGCTACTTTTAAGTTCGACACCACGCGGGGCCGATTAGACGAAAGTGCTCACCCTTTCACCGAAGGCAGCCCACAAGACCTAAGGGTTACGACGCGCTACTCCACAGACCATCCGCTAGAGTCCATACTTTCGCTAGCGCACGAATGTGGCCACGCCGCTTATGATCAACGACGTCCAGAGGCATGGGCCAGACAACCCGTAGGCATGGACCGTGGCATGCTTATTCATGAAGGCATTGCTTTATTTTTTGAAATGGTGCTTGCCAGAAGTCCGGCATTTGCCGAGCATTTATGCAAAATCGCAGCAGACCAACAATTGAAGCTTCCGCTAGAAACGCTCAAACGCACATTGATGCATGTAGCGCCGGGCTGCATC
>JAJDCC010000028.1 GCA_029261015.1 Candidatus Omnitrophota bacterium
CTCCAAAGAAGGTGCTTTTGGCACAGGAATCGTTAAAGGTTTCTGGTATTGGTTGAGCCGGAGTGCTTATGGCTTTGGAAGCATCGCCACTTGTCTAGTGCCTAACCCGGTAGACAATCCCGGTTATGCCTACGAAGGTGAATATGCGTGGTCAACCTTGTCAGAGGTGACCAGCAAGGATTCAATGTAGTCCTCATTGATTGAGTATTCAAATGAGCCAGCACCCTTAGGGGAGCTGGCTTTTTTGTTAGATTAACCCTGTTGCTGTTAGGGCGTAGGGCTATAATACCTTCCTAGAAAGGAATACAGAATGAGTCAAGACGATTGGACCAAGATAGCAGAGCAGCTTTTAAGTATGGAAGCCACCGACATGGCGGTGCGTGAAAGACTTGTGGCTGAAGGTGTCCTGTACGATGGCTATCATCCTGATATGGAGGCAGTGCACAAAAAGAACAGTGCTACTTTAGATACCATTGTCGAAGATTACGGGTGGCCTAGCATGATTACAGTAGGGGAAGATGCAGCGCGCGCGGCTTGTCGCATTGCCTTAAACGCTATTTCCACACCCGACCTAATGCGTAAGTGGTTACCTTTGATGCAAGCTGCAGCTGAGGCGGATGATTTGGATTTTCGCTATGTGGCTTTGATTGAAGATTGCATTGCCTTTCATGAACGTCGTCCTCAACGTTATGGCACGATATTCGATTGGGATGAAAACGGAAAAATGAGTCCTTGGACTTTAGAAGACCCTCCTAATGTGGATGAACGCCGTTTGGAAATTGGGCTTCCCCCATTGGTGCAGCAAATCGAAGACTGTCGACTTTCAGCGGAACGTGAAAAAGCTAAAGCCCCTGAAGATATTGAAGCTTGGCTTGAAAAAGCACAGGCTTGGCGTGACTCAGTGGGTTGGTGACATTAAGTAGGCAGAGTACTTTAACTGTAAACATAAAATAAGGAGTTCTGGGTTGGCACGTATGTAACATTCCTCGATGTTCCATTCCGTTAACATCTTCCAGTAAACCACGATATGAAGGACCTGAAAGTGATTCGTTTGATCCTCCCGGTATTTTTAGCCGTTGTCTGTGCTGTGAACGTTGCTGCACAGGAAACAACACAGAGTACGGATAATCCCGCTCGCATTTCGGCTGAGAGTTTCTTAGAAACACCTTTTGTGAGATTTTTTCGGCAAGGCCAATATGTGTTGGCTTTAAATGCAATGGAGTCTTTGTTGGACGACTATCCTGTGGATCCTCTTTTGCTTAGGTATAAGGCCGTCACATTGAGTCATATGGGAAAACATGAAGAATCCTTGGCGCTATTTGATGAACTGCTGCAAAGAGATCCTAATCAAGCGCCTGTGTTGTTCTTTATGGCTCAAGCTTATTTGCGTAGTGGAAAAGCATCAAAGGCCATTGAGTTGTGGCAAAGTTTAGCTGATGAGAGTCAGGAACCGCTTTATCGTGAATGGTCTGAGGAAATGCTGGCCAACTTAAATGAAGTCGAAGATCCTTATTTAGCCGTGACTAAAAAGGTTTCCGTTTATGGAGATTTGGGATGGGCATATGATAGCAATGTGCCATTAGCTTCCAATGATATTGCCGTATCAGGGGTTGTGCCCGATGAAAATGCGAATCGCTATTCTGCTAACCTGAATGTGTCATGGCGCGCTATGCAAGACCCTAAGCAGAGTGTCGATATGATTTCAACAACCCGTACCAGTTTGCACGATGACGGGCTAGATGAATTTAACTATACGGCGCAGGAACTGTCCTTGGATTGGACCCGTAAGTTGAGTGCCGATGTGATGCCCATGACAGTCAGCGTGAGGTACACCGGGGCCGGTACATTTCTGTCAGAGGATATCTTTTCTGTGTCCAATCGAGTTCGATTCAAATTGGATGCCTGGTCTGCGAAGCAGTTTCGTACCTCAGTATCCTCATATGTTGGCTATTCGAATTATGCGCAAGATGGGGGAAGTCCGGCACAGACATCGCGTGATGGTTTGTACTACGATGTCAGTTTAGCGCAGTACTATTACGATCGAACCTACACAAAATATGGTTATGCAGGATTAGGTTATCGATTAGCAGAAACACGCGGTGCTAATTTTGTGAGAAGGGGTGTGGTTGCACGAACCGGTTTTCATACGCCACTGTTTTTGCTAGAAGACACGACATTGGATGTGAATGGCAGCTTTGAATTAGCTGAGTATCCACGGTTTGTTTCCAGATCCAATATAGACACCACACGCAGGCGTGATAAGCTATGGCGTGTGAATACAGCAGTCACTCGGCGGCTGACATCTCAACTGAGAACGCGTGTGTTTTACGATTACACACTGGGTGATAATAATAATAAATTGTTCGATTATGATCGACACATTGCTGGTCTAAAGGTGCTTTATAGCTATTGAGGATATGATGAAAAAAATCACTATGTTGGTGTTAAGTTTTGTATTGATGGTTCCTGCTGTGGCGCAAGCGGCTTTATACGAAGCCGACTCACGAGAGGTTCAGGTGGATTCGGTGATTGGTCGTGCGCAACTCAAACGTGCAGCTGCAGGTTTGTCCGATGATGACCGTGCGAATTTAGATCCAAATGGAGAACTCGGACTTGTCTTGAGTGCAGCGATTGATAATGAAACTCCTGAATTTACCCCGGACCCAGATCCTATAATTGAAATAGAAGTTCCCGTTGATGCGGGTGTTGTAGAACCTGTAGAACCTATTTGCGACTAGGAGATATTGATGGCTGCAGATGTGATTGACTACCAGATTTTTGGTGATGACATGCAAATGGTCGAGATTGAACTCGACCCCAATGAAGGCGTGCGTGCTGAAGCGGGAGCCATGATGTACATGGAGCCTGGTATCCAGATGCAAACGTCAACAGGCGGAGGCGTGTTTCAAGGCCTGAAACGCATGGTGACCGGTGAAAGTTTTTTCATCACATCTTTTTTGCACACCGGACAAGGTAAAGCTCATGTGGCTTTTGCTGCGCCGTATCCAGGAAAAATTATTCCACTCGACTTAGGTCAAATAGGCGGAGAGTTCTTGTGTCAAAAGGATGCTTTTTTATGCGCCGCTCAGGGGGTCGATATCAACATCGCGTTCACCAAAAAACTGGGTGCAGGATTATTCGGCGGAGAAGGGTTTATCTTACAAAAACTTAACGGTGACGGCATGGCGTTCATTCATGCGGGTGGTACCATTGTAAAGAAAGACCTCAAGGCGGGTGAAACGTTGCGTGTCGATACAGGCTGTTTGGTGGCTTTTGAGCCCTCAGTCAATTATGACATTCAAATGGTGGGTGGTTTTAAGAATGCCTTGTTTGGTGGAGAAGGCCTGTTTTTGGCAAATTTAACGGGGCCTGGAACTGTCTATCTACAAAGTTTACCGTTCTCACGTATTGCTGATCGCATTATTGCGGCGGCTCGGTTTCATAATAAAGGGGAGAGCCGTGGAGTCGGTGGTGTTGGCGGAGATTTGTTGGGTGGGTTTCTGCAAGGCAACTAAGGCGTCTAAGCCATTGCCGCAAGGGAACTGATGAAGCACCACAAAAACAGCCCATTGAAGAGATAAAATAAAGCCCACACCAAAAGTATGGGTGCAGGTGCGTTGTAAGTTGCAGCTGAGTTCTCCATTCCTAACTCCTTTGCGTGCTGACCTGGGCCTTTCGGCCCAGGGTGTGTCAGCGTAGCTCCTCTATTTCAGTATGCCTATCCTGACTCGTTAATGTCAACGTAAGTTATTATGAATAAAAGACTTACGATTACATATGCAACAAATTATCCAGATTCTGTTGCGGTTTTGATACACAAATGGGGTGAAATTGGTTCAAAAGCGCGCATAAAAAAATGAGCAGGAACAGACAAAGGGGGGCGCGTTTTTGCGACATAGAGTTGCCATTTCTGTAAAAATATAGCCATACTTGTTATAGAGATGCAACAAGTGAGGCAAAATCATGGCCCAAAAGAAAAATGAGCAACGCCCCAAAGAAGGTGCTTCGGTGGATGATTTGGGGGAAAGTAAAAAAGTCTTAGCGGTTGATGATGATGCGGTTGAATGTGAATTGATTGGCAACCTGCTTGAGCATAAAGGTTACGATGTGACTGCTTGCACCGACAGCCACCAGGCTATCGATATGATTGCAGCAGGTGAATTTGATTGCATCTTGCTAGATTTGCATATGAATGGCTTGGATGGTACCGAGCTTCTACCTATCATCAAACACAAATTTCCAGAACTTCCGGTCATTATTGTTTCAGGTTTTGTGGATGCTTCGAATCAGCGTTATTACAACTCGCTGGGTGCTTTTGAGGTGCTTGGAAAACCCTTTAGCCGGGAGCATCTGTTGGATGCTCTGAAGCGGGCAGTGGGTGTGACTGAAACCATTCCCTTAGTTCTTGATAACCTTTCGTTATTGGATGCTCGGGATCGAGTTTATCGAAAATTGATCGTCACTGCTTTGCGAAGAGCTAATTGGAATCAGATCAAAGCCGCAAAATTGTTGGGTATCAGTCGCCATTGCCTAATGCGGTGGTTGAAAAAACTACAGATCACTTACTGACATTCGCAGCTTAGATCTCCCGAATGACTTAAAGCCCGCTATAATAAAGGCGGTTTTTTTGTGTTTGCTCATGGTAGGGAATTGGAGCTGATTGATATGGCGTTGAGACACTTTGTATTTATGGGGCTGCTACTGATGGGTTTGAGTCGTGCAGTTCACGCAGAAGCGAAATTCCCAAAGGATACTAATGGGGCCAAACAGTTGTGCATGGATTTTGTGGAGACGCTAGAGACCAAGGGCGTGCAAATGGCTTTTTTGGACTATCGTCCCTTGTTTCATGTGAATGCAGCAGAAGTCGCTGCGATGCGCGAGTCGATTAAGCAGCAGATGTTTGTGGCGCGACCGACATATGGGCCGCCCTTGCGTTTTGAGTTGTTGAACCAAACGGAGTTAGGTCAATCTTTGTTGCGGGTGCACTTAGCTGAGATTTTCTTGCATGACGTGGTGTTTTGGCAGTGCACATTCTATAAACCTCAAGATCATTGGAAGTTGAGTGGGATTGAAATGAGCGTAGATCCGGATACGGTGTTCCCTTAATGCCTTTTTATGCAATGTTGGCAAGTTGGGTTGTCATTTTTTCTTATGCGTTCACGATTCCACTTCAGAGTGAATCCTATCTGTTTATGACACGGTACACTGCGCGTGTATCCTTGGTTTTGTTCATTTGTGCGTTTATTGCCTCAAGTCTTTATCGTCTATGGCCTAATGGTTTGACGCGAGCATGGTTGAAGTTGCGTAGGACTTTTGGTTTATGTTTTTTTCTGAATCATCTAGTGCATGCTGTTTGTTTTGGATTAGTGTTTTGGGAAGCTCAGACATGGCCAGACTCGATAATTGTGATTTTAGGGACAGTTGAATATTCAGTGTTAGTGCTAATGGCGCTGACATCAAATGATTCAGCTGTAAAATGGTTGGGGCCTAAGGTTTGGGGCAGCCTGCATAAGATGGGTGTTTATCTGCTGTGGGTGTTTTTCTTCTACACATATTGGAGCAAACAGGCTGCGAGTACCTTTGCTTGGTATGCCATGATCATACTCGCTGCTTGTTTTGTGTTGCGGGTTGTGGTGCGTATTAAACCCAAGCCTCTGGTAGCGGCTTTCTTTGCAGGGCTCGTGGTATTGAGTGGATGCAGTCAACCTTTTGTACAGCCCTCTAAGTATGATTTTAAGCAAGACATAGCATGGAGAGAGGCACATTTAAAAGAGCTTGAAGGAAGGGCTCATCCTTATGTGGGGGAATCTTACCTGGTGGTTAAGGCAGCATTTGGTGAACCTGATAAGGTTTTTAACGGTGATTATGGGGATGCTGATGAACGGTGGGATTATATTGTCCGCTTTCATCGCAAACGGATGGGAATTGAAAATTTTTATTTCAGGAAAGGGCGCTTGGTGCGCGTAGATTTTTTCTAAACTAGCATAGGGGAAAGCACATGAAACAAATACTGCGGTGGGAACGCTTTGGCATATTGATACCTCTCATCACACTAGTTGGATGCAAGACGCCAGAGCTATTAAAGACAACGTTACAACCAGCACCCGCTTTGATAAAAGAAGATGGTATTTCATTAGCTGAAGCTGCGCTCATTGCTAAAGAGGCGGTGATTCAAAAGGCGCAAGAATCTGAGTGGATTAATTTGCAGGAGCTTGAGCTAGATCAGATTCAGTTGTATGCCGATTACGATAAGGAATGGTGTTTGATTGTGCCTCAGAAAAATTCAATAATGTCTTTAGAATTTCAGCCCCCTATTTTGGTTCTTGTCGCGAAATTTACAGGTGATGTGATTTATGTCGGATACGACGAATAAAGAAATTCGAAAAACACCGCTTTGGGATGTGACCCTTTTGGCTTGGAAGGATATGGTTCGCATCCTATTTAAGCCTGCGCGTTGGGGTGTTTGGTGGAGATTGTGTTTCCTTGCTTTGGTAGCTGGGTGTCTGACTAGTAGCATTGATCTGACTTTTCAGAAGGACTGGAATATTCCGTGGTCCTTCAATGACCGTGCGCCTGCAGTTCAAAGTGAAATGGCAGAAGAAGGCGGGCAAGAATCACCAACCTATTCAGATAAAGATGAATCCAGTCCGTTAACTTATTATGATTTGCTTGATGCCAGAGATCGCGTCTATATGATCTTTCGTGCCTATAAAGGGCGCATGATTTTTAGTGCGATGATCCTTTTTGGGTTATGGGTAATCTTTCTTTGGTTGAACAGTCGATGCTTATTGATGTTTGTGGATGCTTTGGTGCGTAAGCGGATACACCTGATTAAGGGATTTGCTCGTGTGCGTGAGGAGGGCAATCAAGTCTTTTTGTTTCAGTTGGGTATGAGTTTGGTTTCGTGCGTTTTTGTGATTGTGGTTGGATGGCTTTTTTATAAGCGTTTTGATGCTTTGTATGCCCAAGTACCAGAACAACCTATTGCTGTTTTTATGGCAGAGCATACGCCAGGTTTGCTGTATTCGGCTGTCCTTTTGGTCAGTGGGGTTTTATTGGTCGTGGGGTTGGGTTTTGTGCTGTATGTTTGGTTTGTTGATTTTGTGATTCCGATTGTGTATCACACACAAAAAAGTGTGCTGTATGCTTGGGTTCAATGGTTTGGTTTTCTGCGCAGACAGGGTTTTGAGTGTTTGAAGTATGTACTGTGGCGGATGGTCTTGAGTGTCATTGTGGGGGCGTGTTCAGCCGCTTTATTAGTGATGATTACAATAGGTGTGGTCTTATTAACAGCCATTGTTTTTGGTATCGGTTGGCTGCTATATCTGGTATTGCCTTGGCTTAAAGGGCTTTATATTATGCTTGGAGTGGCTTTACTCATAGCGGCGGTTGTGGCTGAAGTGAGTCTCGTGCTCTTGTCCTTTTTGCCCGCGGCTGTGTTGGTTCGCTACTTTTCTTTACGCTATTTAACGGCTTTAGATTGGGATTATAAGTTTTTTGGAGCACAAAAGGTGCGGCGGTAGGCTCAAATACTGCAATTATGTCTACCTGATAGAGAAATGTATGAGCAGTGATTTTTGAGTGAATCTGCGCTATAATGCTCGTCCAGTTTGGGTATTTCAAGGAGGAAGTGATGGCTAAAGCCGGTAAGAGATTACAGATCAAAATGCAGAGCACCGAAAGTGCTTACTGCTATTACACGCAGAAAAGTAAAATCAACACACCTGACCGTATTGAACTCAAGAAGTATGATCCGGTGTTGCGCAAGCACGTAGGCTTCAAAGAAGCCAAATAGTTTTTAAAAAAGGGGACAGTCATCTTTTTCTAGGGCCCGATCTTAAAGGGCTACATCATAGAAAAGGTGACTGTCCCTTTTTTTATACAGAGGATCCGGCAACAAATCCGCTAGCCCAAGCCCATTGAAAGTTAAATCCACCAATTCGTCCATCTACGTCACAAACTTCACCACAGACATAGAGTCCCGGACATACTTTTGATTCCATAGTGTCCAAATGCATTTCGGCCAGAGGAACACCTCCAGCAGTGGCTTCGGCAAAGTTATAACCACGATCGCCTGTGATAGGTAGGACAAAATGCGTCAGAGTCTGGATGAGTTTTGCGCGGTCCTCAGCGGATAATTGATGGCCTGGTATTCTGGCATTCACATCGGCTTCATACGCTAAAGCAAGTGCTAGGCGTTCGGTCAGCAAGGGTTTGAGAAAGTTTAAGACAATCTTACGGCCACGCTCGATTAATTGTTTCTCCAGTTGCTTGGGTGAGAACTGTGGCAACCAGTTGATGACAAACTTTATGGTTTCATCTTCCAGTCGTGCGGCAGTGAAGTAGCGGCTGATATCCATAATGGACGGCCCTGACATACCAAAGTGTGTGCATAATGTTGAATCGGTGAATGAGGCTAAGGTTTTACCTTGAGCGGTCTTTACCATGACACGAGTGGGTAAAGTGAGGCCTTTTAGCTCCGTAATGAAATACTCTCGTGGCAAGCGTAAGGGAACCAACGCCGGAAAAAGGTGGGGGGTGATGGAATGGCCTAATGCTCGCATGAGTTCAAAGCCAAATCCATCAGAACCTGTCTTGGGTAAGCTCTGTCCGCCAGTAGCTACAATCACTTTTTTGGCCAGCACGGTAGTCAGATTGCCTTCTTCTTCTGTGCCTGTGGTGATGTCAAAACCTTCAGCAACTTGAGTGATTTGGGTGACGCGCTGGGGGTGTCTCAACTCAACATGGCGTCGCTTAGTCTCATTGATCAGGACATTCAATACCGTTTTAGCGCGGTCACTGATCGGAAAAAGTTTGCCTGTTTTCTCTTGTTTGAGTTCTACACCGAGTTTTTTGAAGAAATGCTGGGTTTCAGAAACAGGGAAACGATCGAGCACTTTAGCGATGGAGGGCCTATCGGATCCTGCATAATCATCAGATGAGACTTTATGGTGCGTCACATTACAGCGCCCACCACCTGCTACCAAAATTTTAGCACCCAACTTTTCGGCACCATCAAAAATGACAATGGAGCGTTTAGAGTTTGTGCGGCCGGCCCAAATACCCGCCATTAATCCAGCAGCACCGCCACCGATAATCGCAACGTCTATGGGTTCAGGCATGGATTATCCGTGGAAAACGACGCTATGGTCGGTGAGTTGCTGATTTTTGTAACAGAAGCGACCTGAAAAGAAACGGTCTTGGTTCAGCCATTTGATGAAGATGTGATCGCCTTCCCATAAATTCAGATCGGTGACTTTATCCGTATCGACCCAAGCTAGGGTGCCTTCTGGGGAATTGGTCAAATTGCCGCTAAACTCAGAGGCTGTAAAAACAAAGGCATACCAATCTTCGCCGGGCTTAAAATCAGGAAAAGTCAGGACGCCATGCATGCGTGGTGAGCGAATCGTCAATCCAGATTCTTCAAGCACTTCACGAATGATGCATTGTTCGGGCGTTTCGCCTGGCTCTATTTTTCCGCCCAGCCCATTCCATTTTCCCCTATGGACATCAGAGTCTTTCTTGTTACGATGTAACATCAAGGTTTTGTCCGCTTGGCGGATATAGCACAATGTAGCAAAGATAATTTTATTCATGGGGTGGATTATAGCATGCTAGCCGAAATGATTTTTCAGCCAAAGTCGACATATGACCAGACACCTGATGCACTCGGATTAAAGGCGAATGAGGTGTGGTTAGAGCCACAGGAAGGGCTCAAGGTGCATGGATGGTGGTTTGCTGCTCCCAATGCGACTCAAGCGGTCTTATTTTTGCATGGCAGCGCTGGCAATATCGGAGGCCGTTTGACGCAAGCACAAGGCTGGCTCAAACGTGGCGTTTCTGTCTTATTATTGGATTGGCGTGGTTTTGGTGAGAGTCAGGGGAGCATCACACAAGAAGCGGACGTGTATGCTGATGCCAGGCACGCTTTGGATTGGATTACCCAAAACACAGATTTTACAGCGCAGCAGTGTGTGGTTTGGGGCGAATCCTTTGGGGCAGCAGCAGCGGTTCAGTTAAGCACTCAAGTTGCGGTCGGGGGTGTTGTTTTGGAGTCCCCTTTCAATACCTTGCCGGCTATTTTGTCCGAATTAGTCGAGGCTGATTTTCCTGGTATCAATGAAGTGTTGTTTGAAAAGTTTGTGTTCAATAATCAAAAACGGGTAGGTGAGTTGAAATCTCCTGTGATGATCATCCATGGTCGAGAAGATAAGGTGTGCCCTCCAGATATGGTTGAAGGGTTATTTACAGCAGCAAAAGAACCCAAAGAACTGTGGACGATAGCCAGTGCTGATCATGATCATATCCTAAAATACGCAGGTGAAGATTATTGGGATAAACCCCTAGCCTGGTTGGCAACACTTTAATGGATTCACAAGTAGAAGCTATCCTCAATTTCTGGTTTGGCGAGTTAGGCTCAGATACCTATTTTCCTGAAGATAAAGCTGAGCTGTGGTTTAAAGGAGGGGAAGCTTTTGACCAACAAATTCAAAAACAGTTTGGTGTGGATGTGAAAAATGCCATGTATGGGGCCTATGATGATTGGAAAGGGGAGCCTGACTCTTGTTTGGCATTGATCCTCCTTTTAGATCAGTTTATGCGTAACTGTTTTCGGGGTGAAGCTGCGGCATTTGCCGCTGATGGCTATGCGCTTGAGTTAGCGCAACATGCCTTAGATAAAGGGTTTGATCAACAACTACACCGAGTGCAGCGCGTGTTTGTCTACTTACCTTTTGAGCACAGTGAAAAGCAGGCAATGCAGCAAAAGTCCGTTGCATTGTTTCAGGCGCTGGCTGATCAAGCACCGCCTGAATTGGATTTTATGATGCAGAATTATTTGGATTACGCGCAACAGCATGCAAAAATTATCGAACGCTTTGGTCGTTTTCCGCATCGTAACGAAATAGTAGGGCGCAGTTCTACCCCGGAAGAAATTGAATTTCTTCAACAACCGAATTCAGGGTTCTAATGCGTTGGATACGGCAATTACTTCGTAAAGAGCGTCAAGATGATGCTTATGAGCGCTTTGTGAATGAATACGAAAGCCCTAAACATTCATTTTGGCTATCAAAAGGATTTATGGTGGGAACAGCCGTGTTGATATTGGTGGTATGGCTATTAGGTGTGTTAAGACAAGTCTTCTAAAAAGAAAAAGATGGTGAAATGATGAAACAGTTTCTCTTAGCGGGTTCTTTGGTTATTTTGATGTTGAATGGTGTGGCACAGGCTGAACCTGATGTGACCGGCGGTGAAATTAAAACGCATGAAGTGAAGCCTGGAATCTATCTATTAGAAGGCAAAGGTGGAAACATTGGTCTTTCCATTGGGGAAGATGGAGTGCTGATGATTGATGATCAATTTGAAGGGCTGTCAGCACAAGTGCAAGCGGCAATCGAAAACCTGGGCGGTAGCGAACCTGATTTTGTCATAAACACCCATTTCCATCATGACCACACAGGAGCCAATGTGGTTTTTGGCAGGACCGGACGTGTTTTGGCGCACACCAATGTGCGTAGTCGACTCATATCTGGTTTTGAAGTGAAAACATTCAACACTGTAGTGGGGCCTGCGCCCCAAGAAGCCTTACCCGTAATCACTTATGATCAAGGAGTGTCCTTGCATTTTAATGGTGAGGAAATCAAAGTGTGGCATTTACCCACTGGGCATACCGATGGTGACAGTGTGGTGCTATTCACCGAGTCCAATGTTGTGCACATGGGCGATTTGATGTTTGCTGGCATGTTTCCCTTTATTGATTTGATTAATGGGGGCGATGTTGAAGGCTATGTGCGTAATGTAGGGACGGTCATTAATGCGATAGATGCGAATACACGTGTGATTCCGGGCCATGGTGCGCTAAGTGCTTATGATGCTTTGAAAGCATGGCATGCAATGCTCAAAACCAGCGTGGATTTTGTGAAGGACCAGAAGCTGCAGGGCATTGTGCTATCGGAAGTGAATCCTGAAGATCATCCCAAAGTTTGGAAAGATTATGCGGATGGATTTATCAATACAGATCAGTGGTTAGAGACGTTATATACGAGTGTGAAGCAGTAACACTCTATTGCTGCAAAAAGGCTCGAAGGGGCTTGCTAAAAGCAGGCTCCTTCTTTTTATTCATAATTAGGGCAAGGAAGCGTTTGCTACGCACAGAATCCACTGGGTTTTGGTCTGTCCCTCATGTATGCTTAAGGAATGATGCGGATACTTATGCTTTGCTACGAGTTTCCTCCCATTGGAGGAGGAGGCGCGGGTGTTGTTTATGGTCTTTCTCGCCAATTAGTACAAGAAGGCCATACGGTAGATGTGGTTACCATGGCCTATCAAGACTTGCCTCAAGTGGACACGGTTGATGGCATTAACGTGCATCGTGTTCCTTGTATGAGACGCAATAAATCCAGTTGTTCGATTGTAGAAGCGGCCTCCTACCTTGTCTCGGTTGGCAAGACGGTGAACCGCCTTGTTCGCCAAAATCATTATGATATCAATCACACGCATTTTATCTTTCCAGATGGAATCATTGCTCATCGGTTATACAAAAAGTTTGGTCTGCCGTATGTCATTACGGCGCATGGTTCTGATG
>JAJDCC010000029.1 GCA_029261015.1 Candidatus Omnitrophota bacterium
TTCCAAACTGATGACATTAAAATGCGCTTTGACCCAATTCATTTCGCGCTCAAAACGCGCCTCTGACACCCACAAACTCTCAGGCATATAATGCGGCTTAACTGGCGACACTTCGTGATAAGCCAAAATGGTTATCCCATGTATGCGCTTAAGATAATGCATCGCAACCTTACCGCGGTTAAAGCGAAACAATGGGCCTAAGACAGGCTTAGCGCGATGCACCCAGCGGAATCGTTGCAAATTAGACGTTGCTATCATCCTTTAACCAGACTTGATTCCAGCGGCGCATGAATTCAAAAACACGTGTGCTGCGCCATTGAGGGTTGTATTGATGCAAAGGTAACCAATCGACAAGTTGCCTCACCCACCACATAAACAACAACGGTTCTTTCAATTGTGGTGACAACCCTAATGCTTTGAGATGTTCATCTACTTGTTGCGATAATTCCCCTTTAAGAAAAATAAACGGGTGGCCGTGAAAACGCATTTGTTCAGCAGATTCACCAGACTTCACCAAATCCTCTTTAATCGTGGATCGATGCGCATCCCCCAAGAAACACACCCAATCTAAAACAGGTAACCCTTGCGCTTGATACAACTCCCAGTCGACCACCTGAGTTAACGCCTTATGATTGGGATCCCAAACACAATTAGCCGGCACATAATCACCATGAAAAGGCACCCACAACATCTCTTGCCCTAGCACGCTTTTTTTAAGCCATGCTGCAGCCCGATCAAACCATGCCTTATGCTCCTGCCATTCATTTTCTGTAAACCATGACTTAACATGCATAAGCGGTTGATAAAAGTGCTGATCAAATAGGTCCGTATCCATTGTTTTACGCTCACCCAATTCAGCGTAAAGGGCCTCTAAAAATTTCTTGGCATCCAAACACAATTCACTTCGTGTCGATTTTTTTAGGATCAAATCTTTTCCACTCACTCCTTCAACAAAGTTGCGCATACCAAAGGAATAGCCCAACTCCTTACCCTGATAAATGTCTTTGGGCAACAATGCCTTCAATTTTGAGTTTTTCAATTGCGACCGCAATTTTTCAACAGACTGATACTGATGTTCAATGCGCTCTGAAGCATACGGAGTTAATCCCACTTGAATCTTCCAAAGGCGCGCATCCGGAGTTTCTGCGTCCATAAAAGCTTTCCCACCTGTTGTGGGATAAAACACGCATTGTTTCAATTCCCAAGGCAGAGATTGACCCACCTGCTGCGATAAGTGATTGAGGATTCTATCCACGAGCGGCTGCCTCGCTTTTTCTACAGAAGCCACCATAGAATATGCGCGCACAAAATAAGTCCCCGGCCAGCGCGCAGCCAAATGATCACTGTTGACTGTCCACGAATCCGTTTTGAGGGTTTCCTTTACAGGAAAAAAGCGTGTTGCAGAACTGTATGTCGGCCACGGAGCATAAAATTGTGTGTGTTTAAACCCTGCTCGACGTAGCAGTTTTCGGTATCCCCAAATGGTATAGGTGTATTCTCGAAACGGCTGATTGCGTGCCAGTTTCAGATAAAGACGCGTCAAAAACCGCGGCAATAACGCTCCAAACTTCATGGATATATGGCCTTCGCGCACTCCACGAAAATATTTATAGTTAATCCTATTCTCAATACCAATGTAGACCTGCCCTTCTGGTTTTAGAATACGCAGGACTTCTTTAAGGTAGCGCTCTTGAACCGATTTAGGATCCCCGACAGTATTGGTCGCAAGGTGCTCAAACACTCCATTCAATACCACAGCATCAAAATGATTATCTGGAAAAGGCAAATAACGGGTATCCCCACCTTGCACATAGCGAATATTCTTCACACCCAGTGCTTCTGACATAGAACGCACCCATTTCAAATGCAATGGAATTTGATCCATCGCAACCACTTCATCCACACGCTGTGCTAAATGGTATGAAATACTGCCAAAACCACAACCAAAATCCAAAACTCGCGTTTGAGAATCCAATGGCAACACCATCGATAACGCCACACGCTGTAAACCAAAAGCTCTCAACCACAATGTTTGCGCTTCTTTTTCAGGCAATCGCGTACATAAATCGAGCATGGCATCATGCCAACCCACGCGATCCACCTCAGCTAGCATATCAATGACTTTTTGTTGTGAGACGCCCCATTTGAATTCAGCAGGCTGGATTCTAAATACAGGAATGCCTTCGTCTAGAGCAAACGCACTTTTGCACGATTGACACTGCAAAATATCCGTATTTTCGGTAAGTTGCCCCTCTAAACACTGCGGACATACATACTGAGATAGTGTGGTTTCATCCTTTTTTGAATCGGTTACTGGCATGCTCTCTCTCAATTCTGCATAAAAGGTTGTAGAAGACTTAATCTAACCGCAAATTTTTGCCAACCAGGTTCAAAACGCCTGCGCCAAACCCGGTCAATACTGTTGGCCGGCACACCTTCTAGCTGTGGCGCGGCATCTGAAAGGTCTTGCAAATAACGTTGAGCAGGAAAAACAAATCCTTTTTTGGGTTGATCCACTAAGTGCTGTGGCAAGTACCGACGCAGCAGCCGTTTTAAAATACTTTTAGGACCAAAAGCTAACAAAGCCCGTTGATCAAACTCTGCCAATAATTCCAGCAACCCTCTGTTCAGGAATGGCGTACGCACTTCCATGCTAGCTCTCATACTACCGCGTTCAATAGCAGGAATATAGCTAGAGGGTAATGTATACATCAAATCAAAATATCTCAAATCCAAGGCAGAACAAGACTGCCTTTTAACAAATAACTCCTTCGCCAAAGTCTTGGCTTCAGGTAACCTATTCAGCCATGTCCCTGCAGGAAAATTCCTGACAAGCATCATGTGTTCTTCTGAATCCAAAGCACACAATTGAGAAATCATTCTCCATGAATTCGGCCTGACTAAACATTTTGCTAAAAAGGCCCCCACAGGACGCCTAAACTGACTGGGAAGATCGAGAAAATGCTGGCTCTGATAAGTGGCTTGATAACGACCATATCCAAAAAATAATTCATCCCCACCCGTGCCACATAAAGCCACTTTAAAATGAGCTCGCGCCAGTTCCGACATTTGCCTCACCGATACGGCGGTAAGGTTGTCATTCAATTCACCATAGAGATTAAAGAGATACTCTGGAGTGGCTTGATGCGCATCTTGTTGGCTATCCACTAGGGTATGGTTTAACCCCAAGTGCTGGGCGATTAGGCCGGCTGATTGCGATTCATCACGACCATCAGCAAAAGACACTGTTAATGCATTCAACTTAATGTTGAGCTGCTTGGCAGCTAGCGCAGCAATTAAAGACGAGTCTGTTCCTGAAGATAAAAACAATCCCACAGGAACATCTGCATACACACGCCCTTCTAAGGATTCCACCAACTTCTGCTCAATTCGATCACAATCACGATCCGTCAAAGGCTGCACTTTTCCGTGATGATCTTGCGGCACCGGCAATTCCCAATAACGCTTTTTGCTCACAATACCGGATGCCTTCAATTGAATATAGGTTGCTGGAGGGACTTTAAACACCCCTTCATACCCCGTGTGTTCCAGCGAGACAAAGCCCAACCCTAAGAAGCCGGCAATGTCTGTCCTGCTCATATTTCTACGAGTGCCCATTAAAGACACTAAGGGCCCTGGTTCAGAGCAAAAATAAATCCCACGATGATTCTTGGCCCAGTACAGAGGTTTTTCACCAAAAAGGTCTGTCACTAAATGCATCATTCCATCTTGGTATAAAGCAAAAGCATACATGCCATCAAACTTATCCAAACATGCCGCTCCCCATGTTCTCCATGCCTGAAATAAAACTTCAGTATCCCCTTGAGACTCAAAGACAGCACCTGCGTTCTCTAATTCTAAACGCAGTGATTTAAAATTATAAAGCTCGCCATTGTAAGCTAATACTTGATTATCTCGCACAACAGGTTGGTGACTGGTTTCGGTTGGATCAATAATGGATAACCGTGTATGTCCAATAAAAACCCCTGCTTGTTCACTGACCCAAAACCCCGAATCATCGGGACCACGATGATGAATCAAAGACATCCCTTCTTTACCTAATTGAATGTCTTCAGGCAATAGAGGCTCTTTCAACATAAAACCAAAGATGCCACACATATTACACCGCCACCCCAGATCCCTGTTTTAAAAATCTGTCCAACGTCAACAGTGTCGCCATAAAATCTCCGCCGCCTTTGGCTTGGCTCAACCAATGCGTGACATCCTGTTGAATCATCGACATATCCAACAGTGGAATAGCCTCTGCTAATACATTAGACTGGGAAGCCATTTGAATGGTTTTCACTAAGGTTGCATTTTGCCGTAAATAGTCATCACGATAAGGCCAAGTGCGATCAGAACCTTGTGGATGACGATGCTTGGCATTTTGTGTGACAAGACGTTTAACATGGCGCCATAAATGAGCGCATTCTTGCTGCCAAGGCGAATAATCCAAAGGCAGTCCCGTATTAGCTGCTTCATAATGAGCCAACGCCGGATTTAAAATTTGCAGAGCACGACGCAACACTTTTCCTGATAATCTGAACTCTGCAGGCATAGACAAATACAAATCAAATAAATCCACATCAAACGCTGCAGTCCGCTGTTCCCCATATGTCATCAATGATGACACATTAGTATTGGTAAAGTGACGGGACAAGGCATGTATCATCAAATATTCCCAAGCGTCCTCAGAATTTTGGACACAATCACTTCCTGCATCAATGACCGCCTGCACACTTTGGTGCAAGTACTCCTTTACCTGATTTTGTTTATCTTGTTGAATATACCGATAAAAGGGCACGGTTTTCATGCGATGATGCACACGATTTAAATACGCATCCGCCACATCTCCTTGAATCGGGTCATACCGCTTGATGAAAGTTTTATGCGGACCTACCTTGTACTGATGTACTGGCAAATACATTCCTTGAAAGAGATAATCTAACGCATGGCCATGGAAAAGCACATCTACCTGCGAAGAAACCTGATCTTGAAAACCAAAAAAGAGCGCGTGGTCATACGCGTACATGCCTCCACTTAACTGCACTAATGGCTCAACATACTGAGCATAATAGTCCGAAGGTAACTGCAAGTAAGTGTGAGGGGATTGCGCTATTTGGGCGACGCTCTGAGCCACTTTCACTTCATTAGTTTTACGAAAACCTACAGTAAAAGAATTAAAATCAGCTCCTGTTGTTTGCCCTGCAGCTAAGAGTGCCCGCGTATCCATCCCGCCACTGAGAAATAAGCCATACCGTTTATGATCTGACGTACGGCGTAACATAGATTGTTTGAGCAGATGGGCCAAATCTTGAGCCCAATCCTCTAAGCTGCGATCTTTGCGCTTAGAAAAATCAGGTCTCCAATAGGTTTCCACTTCAAAACCACGTGGACTCACACTCAAATAAGACGCGGCTTTTAAAAATTGAGACTTTTGATCAAAAGTCTTCTCTCCCATTAAACGCTGCAAATACATAAATTCGATTAAGGCCCATTCATTCACTGCCACAGCCTCACGTTGCTGCATGTAGTTCCAAATCGAGTGATACCCCAAAGTCAGGACAAATTCGTCTTCCAATTGGACATAAAAACAAGGCAAAGACGTGAATCGATCATTAACAATGTGCAGTGTTTCACGCCGAACATTGTGATGGATGAGTAAAAACTCGCCGTTAATCCCCGCACAAAACGCCTTACGGTCCTTGGCCCCAAGATAGGCTTGCGCCACCCCTTGAACATTGATGGATTCATTCAATATAGGCGAGCCTAAAATGCAGACAACATCCTCTTCTTGACGAAACACGAATGGGACTGGTTTCAAAAAGCGACTCTTCAAACTCAGACGGTCTGTGAGTTGATCCAATCCCTCATCATGAGATTCAAATTTGGGTCGTGCAGACCATCTGAGAATGAATTGAGGGAGGGTTATCGAATCACTCATGCGTCAATGCGCTCACGTATTAACATATAGCCCTCAGCTGCTGCCACGCCAACACGTGCCCCGTATAAACGAGCCTGTGCCTCTAAGGCTTGCAAAGAACGTGGGTGTGGGAAGGCACGCAACTCCCCCGCATAAGCCCCCATCGCTTGCAACTTAAGCTCCAGTTGTTTTTCGATATTTAAAAACACATTGGGAGCAAAATACCGCTCAGCTGTCGCTGGAGCATAATCTGTAGAAGACAATGCCTCAAAAGATACTAACCGCTTGATAGACTCCCCTGGTTGCGGACGAAACGCAGCCAAACAGGCTTCAAAAGTCAACCGGTGGTCGATGTTCACATCACCGCTGTGATGGGTGTACACCCAAGTCGGCTTCACATCTGCCTTAACTTTCTCAATCAACTTAATGATATCCAGCAAATCCACCCGGTCGAATCGGTTATCTGGTAAATCCAAATGCACACATTCCTGAACCCCAAGAATATGATGCGCCTTGGCGATACTGTCTTTGAGTTCAATAAAAGCGGCCTGGTGCTGAGACTCTAAAGCCTCTTCTCTCTTATCAAATCGAGATGAGATGCCTTCACCTAAAATCAATACCGTAACAGGATGTCCCTGTTGCGCATGCCATGCAATCGCTCCACCGGCACCCAATACCTCATCATCTGGATGCGCCGCAACCACCAAAACACGTTTGTCTGTTTGTAAAGGAGTCATGATTAAGCCTTATGAACACAGGCGATGTATTCAAAAATTTCAGTGTGCATGTATTTATGCCCAGCGTGCCCAATATCATCTACGACAAAATGTTCTTCTAATAACTCCACAAACGTCTCTACTTTTGCAGGACAATACGTTTGCACCGGCAACTGATCCCGATTAGGAATGGTTTCATAGGTATCATTACCCAAATCTTTTCCTTGACTGGCAAACTCGCTCGTATGGCCATTGATATCCAAAATAGCTTTACCGCCTGGCTTTAACACACGCTTAAATTCACTCAACATGTGGCTAACACGATCCCGTGTCGCCAACAGAGATAACACACTCAAACAAGTGACATAATCAAAACTATTATCCTCAAAAGGCAATCGCATTTGATCAGGCGTCACATGATTCAAATGGGCTTGATCAGGCGAAATGGCACGCTGTTCTAATTTTTGTTGCACCAATTTGATTGCACCTTGCGAAGCCTCACACCCTTCGACCTGATGGCCACACTCAACCAGATGAATCAAATTCATCCCCGTTCCAAAACCATATTCCAAGGCTCGTCCTGGCACACCGTTAAAATGCCACCTCTCGAGTCGAACTAACTCCAGTGTAGGATAGCGTTTATCCATCCCTTTAGCATAAGCATCTTCCCAACTTTTAGCCACTGCTGGATCCACTAAACTTAAACTCATCTGAAACTCCTCATGCTTTTCATGATTGATGCATATTCCTTAGCAAAAACTAGTACCCCAACTGCTTATTGACATGATTCAAAAGTGGCAAATCATTCACAAAGCGAAACACATTGGTTTTCACCAACTCAAAACTGCGCTGACGATTATGGTCAGACCACCCCGCAATGTGTGGTGTTAACACAACGTTGGACATCTTACGCAAAGCATGATCTTCAGGTAAAGGTTCTGGGTCAGTAACATCCAAACCAGCACCGGCAATTTGATTGTCTTGCAATGCGGTCACAATGGCGTCGGTATCATAGGTTTTTCCTCGTGAAACCACAATAAACAGCGACGATGGCTTCATGAGTGCGAATTCTTGAGCACCAAACATTTTCGTGGTCATCTCAGTCACAGGAGCGGCCACTAAGACCGCATCAGCCTGAGGTAACACACGGTGCAGATGATCTGGCGGCACAATTTCATCTATGCACTGCATCATCGGCAGCCATTCTGGATTGACCCCAATCACCTTCATCCCAAAGGCCTTACACCGCTCAGCAATCAACAGGCCTATTCCTCCCACGCCTACAACAACAGCCGTTTTGCCACGCAACTCTTGAGGACGTGGCATAGGCCCCTCTAAACGATTTCCCAGAATCAAATGCAAATTACGCGTAAAGGACAGCAACAAAGCCAACGCATGATCCGCGACTTCTGGCCCCTGTATGATTTTACCGTTGGTGAATGTGATATCACTTTGAATGAATTTTGGAATTAAAAATTCTTCAATACCTGCACCTGTTGCATGAATCCACGTTAAGCGTGAACCCGCCCGTTCTAGTAATTCATCTTTAAATACAAAGCGCGGACACCCAATCAATGCATCAATATTCTGTGCACGATCCAGTACTGTATCATCAGTTGCTGTCACACACTCAGCAGCTGGAACCATTTCTTGAATTTCTTGAACTTGTTCTTCAGGAAACCCACGATGAGTGACAATGAGAATCCTTTTTTTATGACCGGTAATACTTTCAGACATGTACTGCCTCCAACTGACTGACTGCTTCTTGATTATTGAGACCTTCCTCAAATTCCATAACAAAATCTGCAATGCGCTTGCCTGGATCGCCCGTAGGGCCTAACAAACACCGTTCTAAGAAATCACGTCGTGCCTCAGCTTTTTGTGCCCACTGTTTTTCCAATTTTTGCTTGGGCATATTGATCAAATCCTGCAACTGCTCTACCCACCCTGTTTGTTGGGTATCTACATAAAACAAAGCCGCTTCAAAAATAGGTTTCATATGCGGAAGGACCGCATTAAAAGGTAGGTCTAATAACACCGTCGGCTTATTGGCTGCCAGCCCCCAACCCAATGTGCCATAAGGAATGTCTAAAATAAGCAAATCTGAGGCCGCACGAAGATACCTAAAATCATATTGACTGATGACACGCACTTGCTTAGGTAAGTCCTTACAAACCGTCAAAGGGTGAGGATCTTGAAACCGACGAGGAGGATAAATTTTGACCAAACACTCTGCATCGACTTTGCCAAAAACATCTACAGCTACTTGTTTTTGAGTTTTAGCATAATGGGTATCTAGGTGACCATAAGGCATATTCAACGAATTCCCATAAAGCATATTCGCTAAATACATCACCACCCGCCGATTCCCTTTGAGATTCAAAATGGAGCGGGCAGCCTGTCGGAACAATTTAGGCGCTTTATCTCGACGTGTGATGCTCGGAGCTCCTGAAATGCATGTGGGTGGCATTCTTTCTGCTAAATGCTCAGCATAAAACTTTTGGAAATTTTGGTTGTACACCACACTGGCTTGACAAGCATTGATCTCGGCCAAATCCACAATCCCTCTGTGTGCATGCGACAATCCGGCAGAGCCTCCATGCTGGACTTCGACAATAGGCAACTTTTTTTGTCGCATCACCTGATAAAACAACAGCTCTTTAGGGTCCGTCAGCCCATGCGAAAGCAATAAAGGACGCACATCATTTTCATGTGACCAACCAAAGACCTGCCTTAAATGTTTTGCCTCAGCAGTAAAATGCGACACCCATAACCTGAGTCGCTGCGCACACAATTGCAACATAGCATGGACTGCAGGGCCGCTATAACCGTGATGATCCAATATTTTTTGACCCAGCACACACAACTCATGCTCCAATTGTGCCGCTTCTTGATCACCTAAAGGCGCACCCATGGCATTTGCGTGTTTTGGCATATGCAACAGATGCAACTGCGCTTTTTGGCGCAGCAAAGGCCATAATGTTTCTTTAATCAGCTCATTATTACCAGCAATGTAGATGTCCCGTTTTGGAGATTGTCCTGCTAAAGACAGTGTTGTGCCTTCACGCATACGCCGCCACAGCGCATACAGCCATTTCGATGGCTCAGCATTGAACACCGTAAGTCCACGGCAAATCCAGTAGGCCTTACGCCCTATAGGCGCAGGCTTATGACTCATGGATTCTGGCTCAGACTCCACAAAATGGATCCCTTCTGACCAACTGCTCTGTTGCAGGATGCGGTAAAACAAACTGTCACTTTCTGCAAAGCGCACAAAATCAACCGCAACAGATGAAAGACTGGGGTTACCCACAACCCAAGCTTGTGCTCCTTGATCCAACACACCGGTCATCCAATGTTGTGCCAATAAAGCTTTGCTCAATGCACACACCAACATTAACCGTAACTGTGGCAACAAAGTTTGTCCTGCTTTAAGCTCAAGCTCTTGTGAGAAGGGTTGTTCATCAAAAAAAACGCCCCAAGCTTTACACAACTCTAATGTCACCCACCCCACAGTATTCAAATCTTCTTGTGTCACAGTATCTTCAATAGAGCGCACTGCAACCCCTCCGTGAGTCAGTTTTTCTAATAAATAAGCCGATGAAGTGAACCACACAACGGACTCATCTTGGCCAAGCTGGGGAGCGACCGCTTCATAACCCGCCACGTTTTCAACAATCACATATTTAGGGGTCATTTTTGAGACTCAGAAAGCACTGGGGACTGTTTTTCGATACGAAGCACATACCGTTGTCCTCGATGATCAAAAAAAGCCGGATACCGTTCATTATCTACTACGCGCAATAAATTAAATTGCTCGGCAAGTGTTTTGTGACTGTCCAATCGGCTATCTTCTGGAGTGCGACGCGCATACAAGCTCGATTCTCCTTGCTGAGTTATTGGATGCACCTCAGGATAGGCTTCAACAAACTGCTGACATAATCGCAGTGTTGCCTGCGCTTGAAGGACGCGAATTTCATTCATCAATTCATGCCCGATCAATTGAATCTCTTCTCTGAAATAAATAGCCCCAGAATCTGCATCCGCTTGTGCTTCAAATAATACGACGGGGATGGTCTGTTTTCCTTCTAAGACCTGCCACGCAACGGGAGCAAACCCTCGACCTGAAGGGAGATCACTTTCATGTACCGCCAAATTGTGTTGATTCCGTTCCAATAAAGCAGCATCCACAATACGGACACACCCTAGAAAAAAAGCAAAATCACCTTGGATAATATCCTCAGCTGTCCTAACCAAAACAGCATGATGCCCCTGTTCTTTCCAGTGTGCTAAGAGTGTTTCAGCATAAGGCAATATCCAACTTTCATTATCAACCAAAATCGAAATACGGTAACTCATCTAAACACCCACCGCTTGAGGTTGAAACTTCTTGATGATTTTTTTAGCCAAAGCCATGGCAATCTTTTCTTGGGCTTCATCCGTTGAGGCCCCAAAATGTGGCGTCACAATAATCTTAGGATGATTCAGTAATGGATGACTGAAGTTCACTTGTTCAGGTGGGGTGTCAAAAGGCGGCTCCTCTTCAAGAACATCAATCGCAGCACCTGCAATATGCCCACTCTCGACAGACTTTAACAGTGCATCCTCTTCAACAATACCCCCACGACTTGAATTGATGACCAAAGCACCGGCCGGCAATTGCTGCAATTCCTTTGCGCCAATGCAATGCAGTGTCTGTGCTGTTTTAGGAACATGGACTGTCAGAATATCTGACTGTTCTAGTAATTCATCCAAACGCTCACACCAGTGAATGCCTAACGCGTCAAAACGTGGTTTCAATTTAGCATTCACATCAAAACCCACTATTCGACATCCAAAAGCAGCTAAACGCGCTGCCACAAGTTGACCAATTCGCCCAACGCCCAATATGCCCACCGTCGATGAAGCCAATTCACGTCCCTGGTACAGCTCGCGTCTGAAATCTAAACGGTGTCCTGCTTCAATCACCGCTAACAAATTACGTCTCAACATCAGCATTTCCATGACCGCCATTTCAGCTACAGCCACGGCATTCCCTTCTGGGATCGTGATCACTTGAATGCCTCTTTCTTTGGCCGCCACCAGATCAATGTTATCGGTCCCTGTGCCCGCGCGACCAATCACTCTCAAATGAGGCGCTTGATTCATCAAGTCAGCATCAACTTGAGTCACACTGCGTACCACGATCGCTACAGCATCCTTTACCTGGTCCAACACCACAGATCTTGACGAACGCAGCGCCACACTCACATCGAAATGTTGAGCTAACCGCGTCAAACCTGCCTCATGAATCGACTCAAAAACTACGATACGTTGCATACGGATTCCTGGTTAGCCCAGCACGTACGAATGCTTGGCAAAATGGTTTTACCGTAGGGAATATTTTCCGGAATGGGCATTTCTAAATCACAAGCCCTCATCACCAACATTTCTAATAAATTCACCCCAGCACGAATGGTCGTAATCACACTACCACTTTGACGTGGGTTCACTTCCAGTAAGTGCGGTTGTTGCTCTGAATCCAACATCACATCGACATCATGCAAATAGTCTAAGTTTAATGCTGCATGCGTACGGCGCGCTAGGTCTGCAACTTCAGCATGATTCTCTAAAGAACAGCCGCGAAAAGGCGTGGTTCGTGGATGAATGCGTCTGCGCGGAATACACAGTTTCAGTCCCCCTCGATCGCTTAAAAGATCCACATCAAACACATCCCCTTCTAAATGAGGCATCGCAATCAATTCTGGCCACACATCAGTGCTTTGTGCTGAAACTAAAAAGGCTTCCAAACTGATCGCATCCAAACTCATTCCTTGCATTAATTCATTAAAACTTGATCCCCCTTCGCGCAAGACCCAAACCCCACGACCGCCTCTGGCACTGGCAGGCTTTATCACAAAGGCTTTCTTAGGATACCCCAGAGATGCTGCGGCCTCTTTAAGTTGCTGCGCATTCCCCACACGATAATGTGGAGGCAAAGGAATTCCTTGCTGTTCGAGCAATTCATACATTTTGATTTTGTTCGCAAAATAAGGCAGCAATTCCTGTCTGGGAACGGTTGGCACTATGCCTGCACGGATAAACCGTTCTTGTGCCTGTGCCACCGCGAGGGCTTCTTCATCCGAGGTAGGAATCAACACCCGTACGCCTTCCTGCAGACAAATCTTAAGAAGCCGGTCGATGTACTGCTCATCAGCGCCATTGCACAATGCATAAAAGCTATCGGCCTCTTGTGTCCCACCGCCTTTGGCTTGCATATCCGTACCCACAACACGCACAGAAAGCTGTGTTGAAGCTTTTAATGCACGAATAGACTCCACAGCAAGAGGCGCATTCGCGCAAGTCAATAAAACCGTTGTCTTATTCATGGGCTTGTCCTGTCAATGATTCCCAGGCAATGTTCTCATCTGTTTCAATACTTCGAGATGCCTTAAGCCCTAAAATATGCGGCAGTAGACTCGGTGCTAACCCGGGGTTTCCAGGTTTAGGTCGTTTAAATGCAATCGAATGAGCGTCTAAAATTTCGCCTTTTTGAATGCACCGCTTAGCCACTAAGCAACGATGAAACAATTCACGATTTGTCATTTCATCTGCATGGGGTTTTTTAATGCCATCACCTAACATTTTTTCTACCGAACGCACCTCACGCACAAGCGCTTTGAACTGATTGGCATCTGCTGAAAAATGATCATCCGGCCCACCGCCTGCACGATCCAAAGTGAAATGCTTCTCTAAAACACAAGCCCCTAAAGTGGTTGCCGCTAAACAAGCACTCAGCCCATCAGAATGATCGGAATACCCTACAGGATAACCAAAAGATTGTTTTAACGTGTCCAAACTGCGCAAATTCAAAGTGTTGTCTGGCGCAGGGTACAACGAGGTGCAATGCAACAACACCATATTCTGACATCCAGCTTCTTCTGCAACACGAACCGTAGCAGCCACTTCATCTAAAAATTTCATTCCCGTGGATATAATCAGGCTCAACTCTGTTTGTGCGGCCAAGCGAACGAGAGGGTGATGTGTCATCAAACCTGAAGACACTTTAACCAAGCGCATCCCCACATCCACCAAACGTTTCAAATCCTCAGGACTCCCAGGCGTAGTGAACAACTCCACCCCACACCTTTTGGCGACTTGCATTAAACGCTGTACGCTTGTTTCATTCAGCCATAACTTATCAAAAATATCAAAGGAAGGTGATTCAGGAACATAACTGGCTTTAGGGTCAATGACCTGTAATTTTACCGCATCAGCACCACATTGAGCCGCTTCTTCAATAAGCTTCTCTGCCAATGATTCATTTCCTTGATGCGACGCGCCTATTTCTGCAATGATAAAGACCGGCTGTCCTATCCCTGCATGGCGTGACTCAAATAGCTGGACTGTAGCTTTCCCGATCATAACGGCACCTTAGTTTCGTTTAGCGCTTTATCTTCATTAATGCTTTGCATACAAGCCAATACCCGTTCTGTTCCAAGTCCATCTAGAGCATTGACACAAGCAATATGCAACTGTTCACGCAGTGTTGGCGAATGTATGTAGCGCTCAACCACCCCTGCAATATCCTGAATCGCCAAGGTATCCACATCGCCTAACACACAAGCCATATTCTTATCTGAAAAGGCTTGTGCATTCTGTTGTTGGTTATCTGCAATCACCACAGCTATCATGGGCACACCGAGTAAAGCCCCTTCATATAGCGTTGTGCCACAAGCAGTGATTGCCAAATCAGCCGATTGCAATAATCCCTTTAAATCCTCAGGCGCATAATGCAACTTCACAGACAAAGAGGATTGAGCCACAAACTGTTCAACAGCTTCTCTACCCGTAAAAGCAGGTCCAAGTACGACGTCATAGACGATGGTTTGATTTTCAATCGACGATAACGCTTCTAAAACTCTCAAGATTCGGTGTCGCCTATCACTCCCACCCAACGTCACTAAAATACGCTGCACAGTTTGGGCAACCGGTTTGACGCTAAGTGGCTTAAAATCTGGATGCACCAGCGCATAGTCCAGCCCACACAACGCCGTCCCATTAAAATTAGCATAATGCGACTCTTGAGCATCAGCTGAACCATTAACCACAACATCAGCGGCATATGCGACTGACTTAAAATCATCTAAAACCAGTACACGAGCACCCAAATTTTTTGCAGCTTGAGTTTGCAACCAAGGCTCTTCATAAGCATCAAAAACAAGCCAATGTCCCAGGCTTCCAGGATATTCGTTGATCCAAGCTTCTAACGCTTGAATAGCACTCGCGGTATTTGCCTGGGCATCAATCCAATAAACGGTATGTGGCTGATTTTGCATCACAGCAATCGCCTCTGGGGTTTCTCTCATCAAAAAATGCACATCATGCCCGGCATTAAAAACAGTATACGCCAAAGAGAGACAGCGCTTCACATGCCCCAAACCGATCTCTTTGGATGTGTCGCAACGAAATCCCACTAACATCACAGTGGCCTAAAAACTGGAGGCACCACAGGAACCTCCAATGTTTGCATCACCGATTCTGTATCCAGTGACTGTTTGAGTTTTTTGAAAACGACATCATAACTCTGTAAGGTGCGCGCAATATCATCAGGGCGATGGCTAAAGGACAAGTTATGGGCACCTGTGGTCAACACTCCCTGACGACTCGCTTCTTGAATGAATAAGGTTTTGAGGCTATTCAACTCATCATTAGGTGCATCTGAGAACTTCAGTAAAAACCGTGGTGCGTAGCCCTTACACTCAATCCAATTCTCCAAACCATACACATCGATGAGCCCCTGGCAACCTTCCATCAATTGATGCCCCATATTCCATATATGGTCTATGACTTTTTGCTGTCTCATGACTTTAATCGTTTCTGCTGAAGCCGCTAAAGAGAGGGTTTCGCCACCGAAAGTATATGAAAAGAAAATGCGTTCAAACACCTCCATATACTCATGCCTGCCCACCACAGCCGAAATCGGCATTCCATTTGCCATCCCTTTGCCAAAACAAGCAAGGTCAGGTGTCACATTAAAAAAGGATTGCGCCCCTCCTAAGTGCCACCGAAAACCTGTGATGATTTCATCAAAAACCAACAATGCGCCATACTGTCTCGTTAGATCTGCCACCGCTTGTAAGAATCCGGGTTGAGGGGATTCCACGCTGACGGCCTCAAGAATGACTGCTGCAATTTGATTAGGATACTGCTCAAACAAATGCTTCAAACTGTCGATATCGTTGTAACAAAACTTATGACTGAGCGCCTTAGTGCTTTCAGGCACACCTAAATCCCGCGCAGTGGTCCCAATATACCAATCTTGTGGACCATGATAACCACAGAGAGCCACATGTTCACGCCCAGTGATCGCACGTGCTGCACGTATCGTCCCGGATGTCGCATCAGATCCATTTTTGGCAAAACGCACTTTTTCTGCACAGGGAATGACCTCACACAAAAGTTCTGCAACCTCGACCTCTAAAGCATGCGGCAAAGAAAAGTTAATGCCCCGTTGCAATTGTTTGCGGATGGCTTCATCTACTTGTGAGTTTTGATACCCTAAGGTCACCGAGCATAATCCCATGCAATAATCGATATAGGCATTCCCTTCAAGATCCGTGACATGACACCCTTCACCGGAGACTAGAGCCTTGGGACTGACACCTAAAGCAAATTGATCTACGCCCTTACTGATAGTTTGTGAAGCACCTGGTATCACTTTCTGTGCACGCTCAAGCCATGCTTGGGAAATTGAGTGCGACGGATTAGAGGTTACGGATGACATACTGACTCCTTAGAACCTTCCCACGGCACCAAAGCATGCGTTTGAATGGAAACTCGCGCACACGCCACGGTGTGTAGAGCCGCTACCGCAGCCTTTAATGAATCCTGCTGCGGTGTCTTCAGTGCTGAGAGAATGCTCTTAAATTGATTCATGTACATCTCATTGACATCGAAGGCTTCATTCTTCCATAGAGTTTGCTTCTTTCCAGAAACACGATCAAAGTGCCAGGCTTCATTGAGCCGTGCGTCCCAACCCAAAGTGCCTAATTCTCCAATGAGTTCATATCGACGCTGCCTATATGGCTGTATAAAATCCTGATGCACCGATGCAATGCAGCCATCTGTGTATTGCAACAACACCTCTGTTAGCTCTTCAGCCTCAATGCCCAGTGTTTTACCAGGAGATTGCAAAGCAAAGACTTTATCTGGTGCCCCTAAAAACCAATGCACCATATCAATCTCATGCACGTGTTCCAATAAAGTCCCGCCGCCAAGGTCAACACGAGCACTCACACTATGACGATAATCTTTCCCCGGTCGCCAGTCTGGCATATAGGACCCCACCTCCAACCGAGCACTCAAAACGCGACCTATCGCCTGTGAATCTAAGGCTTGCTTAATAGCCGCCGGCCCCGGATGGAAGCGCATATTACATCCGACAAACACAGACATACTGCGTTCACCCGCAATTTGAACAAACTCTTGAGCCGCTTCAACTGAATGGCTCAGCGGCTTTTCAATGAAAAGCGCTGCCCCTTCACTTAATAACTGACTTGCCGTAGATAAATGCTCTGTTGCAGGAGTTGCAATCACAATCAATTGAGACGGCCTCGATTGAAGACTGTCCCAAGTGATGAGTTGAAACCCCTCTTCTTTTGCTCGTCGTTGTGCCCCTGAATCGGGCTCAAGGATCGCCACAGAAGCCTTTAAGGTGCGTAAATTGTGCGCATGCCTCCGCCCGATTGAACCATAACCGATCACAACGACCTGCATTTTCATCCTCAAACAGGTTGGGGTGCTTGGGGTTGCCAAATCGCCTTAGGCACGACATAAGGCTCTATCAAATCATGCACTGCTTTATTGGCTTCTAACCACGGAATGATTTTGGATAGAGGAATACGACAAGTGCCAGGCTCCTTAAGTGCTGCATAAATTTGACGACAGACTACGAGATCTTCAGGATAATCCACGGTCAATCTCAAATCTAAACGTTTCCACTCATCCGGGATGTCAAGAATCTCGACTTTAAAATCTTCAAGATGTCGCCGCACATAAAGACTGCATCGCTCGCTACGCTCTTCGTCTCCGCCTAATCGATGAGAGGCTTTCAGGGCATCTAAAGTATAAATTTCAAAGTGAGTGCCTTCAGGAACCCCATCTGTCACGGTCACATCATTTCCTTCGTTGATATGATGCTTCCAAGCCAAAGAAAGCACACTCGTTTCAGGAAAAGGGCATTCTGATGTGATGCGAAAGACATCTGTTGCCCCTGCATGCTCGCCGCATTGAATCAAACGCTGCAACACATCTTTTTGATCGCCTAGAATATAACCAATGCCTTCCCGTTTCGCCACATCGATGAAAGGGAGGTTTTCTTGTCCTTCTGAAATGCCTAAAACAATCTCATCAATCTCTTTATGCTCTTTAAAAAGCTTAATCAGGTGATCTAAAATCGTAATGCCAGCTTTTGCATCAATATTTTGCAACGGCTTGCCGTATAATCGGCTCCCACCAGCTCGACATGCCAACGCAGCAACTAATTTCCTTTTCATGAAGACTCTCCTTGCACATCCGTTAACGATAATGGGTGGCCTTCAGGCAGCGTCTTTAATACTCGCTTTCCAATTAAAGCATCAGGATCATAACAAAAAGCATCTCCCTCGACGTCTACTCGCTTTTGCACCAAATCTTCTGCCTTAATCTCATAACCTTGCGGCAATTCTTTTAGTGTCAAAATCTTCTTAAGCATCTTGCGACGGTATCCCAGTTCAGCATCATTTAACACCAACTTCGAATCGCCTAAGGCCATCTGCAATCGCCTTAAAGTCGACACATATTCAGTGAACGCAGCAGGCGCCAAGGCAGAGGCATAATCCTCAATTTCTAATTCACGATCTAAAGTAATGTGTTTCTCAAAAACCCTTACCCCCAAAGCTTGTGCCATGAGAGAAACATGAATAGCATCTGGCCCTGCTCCATCAGTATGATCCATGAACCCGACCTCGAATCCTTTAACGGCCTCAAAAAATTCTGGCAGGCGTGCTAAGGCATTTTTTTCTACAGGAGTGGGTTCTGCTTGAAAACCATATAAGAAAGTGACCTGATTTTTTTCAGGGATTAAACCATGGCGCTGAATAAACCCTTGTAGTTCTTCTGGATGAATCCCTCCAGTTGACACAAAGACTTTGGAGAAATGTGTCAGGATCTGCTCAACTAAAGCATGGTTATAGAAATTAGTCGAATGCACTTTGGCCCCATCAGGCTTAACGCGTAGAGCCTGTTCCAAAGCACGGGGCCCAGAAATATCCGTGTAAAATTCCATGCGATGCTTATGCGCTTGATCTTTCCATGCAAGCCAAGATTCATCAGGCAAATAAAGTTGCTTATACCATTCATAATATTGGTACCCGGGAACCGCTACATCGTCGGCATAAACCATCTGAAATTTGATCGCATCAGCACCCGCTAAAGCCGCGCCTTTGATCATCAGGTCGCCCAAGACAGGCTTTCCCTCATACCCTTGGGCCACTTCAGCTACAATTTTTACACTGTTTGACATACTGTGTCTCTCTCTAAGGTTTTAACAAGCATTTGTATCAGCTGTTTGATATTCTTCTGTGAAATTTGTGGCACTTGAGCAAAAGCTTCATCATGCTCTAGATCATAGGATATCGATTTCATGGCGTCCATGAATCGCCGCCCATCTTGCAATCGTTTTTGACGGCTTTCATGTGAAGCCGACTGACAGACTTGCGCAACTAAGGGGCGAATATCACTGATTCGATCCACCAAATGCACATGAGGAATACAGTTATACATATTGCGAGAACTGAATGTAATCACAGGCACACCACAGACGGCGGCTTCCATACCCGCAGTCCCTGTCAAAACCACGGTCGCAGCACTTCCTTGAATTAAGGGAATGCTCGTCAAATGCATATTCGCCATGACGACATTAGGGATCGCTTTTAGCCACGGATAAAAACCTTTAGGCCTTGCTGCAATTCCAGCAGTTTCATGCTCTTTGACCACCAATCTATAATCTGCAGGCAAGGCTTTCGACACCAGGTCTATCACAGCCATTTGGTTATTAAATTCTGGAGACATCACCGAAAGAGACGCTTCAGGCTCATGATTGAGAGGAAAAAACACATAAGGCTTTTGCTGAATCGTTTGCAAAGATTTGACTGTATGTTTTTCTAACCATTTATGTCTGCTATAGGCTCTTATCCGATAAGCCAAAGTATCTCTAAGGTAGTTACCTGCATAAGGTTTATACCGAATAATCCTCTGGTAAATAAACCGAGCCACATCACGCGAACAGTACTTCAAGGTTCCTGCAAGTCCCATCATTTTGCTTTGGCGTTTGCGTTCAACAGCAGACGCCAAATAGGGACCGTCAAATCCAGATTCCAAACTGCCTCCCGATTGTGACAACTGATCAAAAGCTTCTGTCAACCAAGGCACTTCAAACAAATCATTCCCCGCCCAGTGGACCAGATTTTTATAACGAGATGGGGCAAGACAGCGGATCGGAATCCCCTTACTTTCAGCAACCACACAAATACTTTTGGTGTGCAGGGCCCCTGAACCGTCCATGAGGAGTAACTCGGTCCCCCGTTTCTGAAAATACTGATCAAAAAACTTAAGCATATGCGTGGCCGTACGCAAACTGCGCACATAAGTGGCCTTGGCTCCCAGCCGTGAACGAGGATACAACGTCCCACTGGTAGAATAGGCTAGCCCTAAATGTCGGTCAGACTGAATCAGGTCGGTCATTAAAGTGCCATAAGTGGCCTCACATGCCACCGCCTGCTCTTCAATCAGTCTCTCAGAACCATTCAGTGGGCTATCTAAAACATCGTACAGAGGAATAACGGCCTCAATATCCTCGGTTATCCCTTTGAATATTTTTTTATACAGCGGGATATCTTGAGGTAATGAACAGAGAACGGAACACTGAGCCCCGGTTTGCTCTTTAATTTCTTGAGCAAAACTCACCCATTTATTTCCACGAATATTACCTGGCCAAATCACCACATGATTTAATTGCATTCGCATCTAATCCTTGCCGCTTAATTGAGATTCCAGAGGACTTTGCATATTCAATACCTTTGCATACCATTCATCTTGGTGCATCAGCTCTTGATGCGTACCGCATTCAACCATGCGCCCTTGATCTAAGACAACAATTTGATCCGCTTTATAAATAGTAGCCATGCGATGCGCAATCACAATCAAAGTGGTTTTACCAGCAGCCCTTAACTGCTCTAAAGAACTCTGAATACCTTGTTCTGTTTCAGAATCTAAAGCACTTGTGGGTTCATCTAAAATCAGAATAGAGGCCTTTTGCAATAAAGCGCGTGCCAATGAGATCCGTTGACGTTGCCCTACCGACAAGCGTGCACCACGATCTCCCAAAGGCGTTTGATAACCTTCTGCTAATTGCTGAATAAATCCATCTGCATACGCTAATTTTGCGGCTTCGATCACCTCTTCAGAGGAAGAGTGTGGACACGCAAAGCGAATATTATTTTCAACAGTGTCATCAAATAAAACCCCTTCTTGTGACACAAAAGCAACTTGCTGTCTCAAATCAGACAGTTTCAGTTCACTCAAATCCACTCCATCAGCTAAAACTTTGCCTGCACTTGGAGCTATCAACCTGGGGATTAAATCGACCAAAGTCGATTTACCTGCACCTGAATGCCCCACCAAAGCGGTCATTTTATTAGCCGGTATCCTTAAGTTGACTGACTGCAAAGCATTGTTCTCTGAATTGCCATACTGATAGCTGACATCTTCAAAAATAAGGTCTTTCTCTAAAGCTTTAAAGGGCTTAGACCCACTTTTGATTTGATTGTCAGACTCAGCCTGTTCAATCATGGTGTAAACATTTTCAAAGCTTGGCAAATACCCATACACCGCTTGGCGCGTATCCAAAACCGCACGTGCTAACGGCACCATACGTATGATGATGATGCCCAGCATGCTCACACCCGCCAGCGACATGTCCATCATTTCGATAGCAAAAAACAGCATGACCAAAAGAATGAGCATGGCAGCAGGTTCAAATAGCAACCGCATGCGCCCACCCATTCGGACCAGCATCATCGATTGGTCGCGCAAACCATCTAGAAGCACGCCCACCTGATCAGAAGCAGAGGCCCCTCGATCACTCAATTTCACCAATCGAATGCCATTAAATAATTCCACAATGCGCTTTTGCAGGGTTTCATTGAGCCCAGAAACCGCTTTTCCATAACGACGACTTTTAGTGATATAACTGCGCACGGTAAAACTGACACCGAGCAAAACACCGGCAGCAATCAGAGCCGTCCATCCATGCATGAACCAAAACAACACAACATACCCCACGACAAGCACCTGCACAGCAATCAACTGAAACAAAAACTGAGCCGCTGTCGCAGCGCGCAAACCATCTGTCATCATTAAATTTAATAACTGTCCAGCACTGCGATCACGTGAAAAGCTATAATCAGCATTCATAAAGGAAGCAAACACTCTCTGTTGAATGCGTTGCAGAATTTCATACTGCAGCATGGCGCAATAAATTTGTTTTGCATACATTGCCGACTGTCTTATCAAAATGAGCCCTATAACAGGAAGCATTAACCCCATCAGTGTCAGCGGTAAGTTGAATTTTTCATAAAATCCCGCGATGAGTTCCCAACGACGAGAGTTTTCAACTAAAACAGAAACATCTCGCCCATGATCAACAAACTCAAAAACAGGCAAAAGCATTGCCATGCCAATAGTTTCAGAAAAAGTAACCCCCACACTCAAAAGGACAACTACCCACACTTGATACTGTTTGATTTCTGCCCATCTAAAACGCTCAATCCAATTCATACGGTCAAACTCTCCTGTGTCGATAAGCGCTTACCTAGAAGTCTTTTACCCTCAGAGCCAGTCCATTGTTCATTCCAGATTTCTAAAACATCACCGCCAGACACCACATGCCAACCTTGCGTGGACTGTCGAATCACGGTGCCATTTGAAAATGGATGAAAATACTGATCATTGGGAACACACGATGCTCTCAAAATAGTCAACAGCTGCCCATCACAATGCGTCCAAGCCCCAGAATACGGCAGCGAAAATGCGCGCACAAATCGTTCGTTTTCCTGAGCAGAACGGGACCAATCGATCCCACCATCACGCGGTGTCAATAATTTTGGCAAATAAAACCCCTTACTCAGATCTTGCAATTCTGGTTCAAAATCAGCATTCAGATAATTGTCTAAAGCCTGTACAACCAAGCTAGGAATCAATGCCAGGCGTTGTGTGTAAATGTCGATCGGCAAAAAATGGGAATGAATCGAATAAGGCATTTTGGCCCAAATAGGCCCCGAGTCTATGCCGGCTTCAATCGTGTGACACACGCCGTATGCCTCTGTCTCTCCATTGAGGATCATCCATGAATCACAAGCGCCCCCACGATACTTAGGTAATGGAGCCGTATGGATATTTAAAATTCGATCTTTAAATTGCTCTAAGAACAGCCCTTTGAAGATGGTGCGGGGACCAAACGTCAAAAGCACCTCTGCCCCAGAATATTTCAAGGTCTCTAGCACATCTTGAGCATTAAGGTCTGAATGTCGCACAAAAGGGACCGTGTACTCTCTTGCAAATTCTTCGGGGTTTCCAATCAATCCATAGGATTCTTTTTGTGCTTTAACACTCGTTTCATAATCATCATAGGTATGATCAGAGAGCATCACCACTAAAGGATAGCCACTATCCATCAACTGTTTAGCCGCACGATACATCCCCACGCCATCGCCCAACAAACCTATCCGTGGCTTACGCCCCAAACTTAAGACGCCTGACCGACCTGCTACTTGAGCCAGTGCCCCCTCAGACATGACATTTCCTCTGAGACCAAATCTCTTTGAGTTCGTTAACAACATGCTCCCATTGCCCTGGGGTCAATGCGTGAAACATCGGTAAGGACAGCGTTTGCTGATAAACCTCTTCTGCTATTGGAAACTGCCCCACACGCCAACCCAATTCCTGATAATACGGATGCATGTGCACAGGAATATAATGTACTTGCACACGTATATTTCTGTCTCTTAATGCCTTAAAAACAGATTGGCGCTCTAACTGGCTTTTCTTTGCATCAATCCTAATGGGATATAAATGCCATGCATGCTCGACATCAGACGACTCAAAAGGCAAGACCAAACCTTCGAGATCACCCAATGCTTCAGCATATTTTTTAGCCCAATGTCGACGCGCAGAAAGGTTTTCTTCCACACGTTGCATTTGTGAAGCCCCTAAAGCACAACTCATTTCATCCAAACGAAAGTTATGCCCCAAACTCTCCATCGCATAGTGCCAGGGCTCCTCAGCCATTTGAGGGGTATTGCGATTCACCCCATGATCACGAAAGCGACGACACTTTTCAGCCAAATCGTCATCATTTGTGGTCACCATACCGCCTTCGCCCGCTGCTATATGTTTTACGGGATGAAAACTAAAAATACTCATGTGGCTGACACTGCCCACGCGTCGATTTCGATAAGTCGCTCCAATCGCATGACAGGCATCTTCAATCACAATCAGTCCCTGTTTCTGGGCTAGTGCCATCAACTCATCTAAATCAGCAGGATGCCCCGCATAATCCACAGGTAGAATCACTTTTGTTTTATCGGTAATCGCAGCAGCCACTGCATCAACGTCTAAAGTCAATGAATCAGATCGAATATCCGCAAAAACAGGTCTTGCTCCCTGATATAAAAGACTGTTGGCCGTCGCACAAAAAGTATTGGGAGAAGTGATCCCTTCATCACCAGCTCCCACACCCGCAGCCGCAACAGCAGCATGCAAAGCAGCGGTCCCAGAACTGAAGGCAATCGCGTGTTTTGCGCCAACGTAACGAGCCACTGTGGATTCAAAAAAATCCAGTTGAGTGCCTCCAGTCAAAAAATCTGACCTCAGAACTGAAACCACAGCTTCAATATCTTCTTCACGTATATCTTGGCGTGAATAAGGAATGCTTTCTTGGCTCATCAGAATCCTTAAGCAACGTCAATCAGCTTCTTAAGATCAACGGCTCCCAACCGATCAGGATTAGTCGCGCTGTCGTACCGAAAGTTGTCTTGAACAGGTTTACCTTCTGCCCAATTTTCCATAGACCACCATGGATGACTGGGCATAATGACATATTTATCATCCGTTTCAACCGTATGGCGAGCTTCATCTTCAGAAAGCAATACCTCATGCATTTTCTCACCCGGACGAATACCAATCACTTCCGCTTCACACTCTGGAGCGATGGCTTTAAATAAACTCTCAATACTCATGCAAGGAATCTTGGGCACAAAAATCTCACCACCATGCATCTCTTCAATCGCGTTGATGACAAACTCAACCCCTTTATCAAGAGTCAACCAAAAGCGTGTCATATTTGGATCAGTGATCGTGACTTTACCCTGCTGGCGCTGCTTCATAAAAATAGGAATCACACTACCTCGACTGCCAACCACATTACCGTAACGTGTTACAGAAAACTTAGTCTGGCCTGGCTTAGAATAAGCATTACCCTGAATGAATAATTTCTCAGCACACAACTTAGTGGCACCATATAGGTTAATGGGGTTGACGGCCTTGTCCGTACTGAGTGCCATCACACGATCCACACCGCAATCTATTGCAGCATCGATAATATTCTTAGCACCCATTATATTGGTGAGCACCGCTTCAAAAGGATTGTATTCACAGGCTGGCACCTGTTTGAGCGCTGCAGCATGCACAACGATATCCACACCCTGCATCGCACGCTTAAGACGATCAATATCTCGCACATCTCCAATAAAATAGCGAATTTTAGAACCTGGATGCAAATCAGAATGGATTTGACGCATCTCATGCTGTTTCAATTCATCACGGCTGAAAACGATCAATTTTTTTGGCGTGTATTTTTTTAAGACCATCTCAACGAATTTTTTGCCGAATGAACCTGTTCCACCCGTCAATAAAATAACCTTATCATTTAGCATGAAACTACCCTCTCTCCCTGCATAATGTGATGAATCACACGATCTGTTGCCCCAAGATGTGCCTCAGGTAAATCCTTTCTTAAGGACTGTTCTGTTGATTGAGTATTTAAAACCCGCTTTAGTTCTTCCTTTAATTCTTTTGAGGACCGCACTACACGCCAATTGTCTTTGGCATTTGGAATCATCTTTTCTTCTGCTTCGCGAGGTACTAACGATAATGTTTCAGTACCCAAACACGCAGCTTCAAGTAACAGCATGGACGTCATACCGACGACAACATCAGCTGCCTGAATCAGTTGATATGGATCAATGTCTTGAGCATGCACTAATGGATAGGCACTCTCGAATGCAAAAAACTCCTGCATCTTATTTTTGGGGTGCAACTTATTCACGACTTGCAAAAGCATCCCCGACTCATCAGCAATATCCGCTACTGCCTGCAGACAATTTTCTAAAAGCAATAACGTCCGCTCTTGGTAGCCGCTGTTGGAGTGAAATCGATAATCAGACTGCACATTCCACCCAAAAGTTTCACTCACAAAACAAATCAAGGGAAAATGTCGATCAAACCCCAGCTTTTCAAACAGCTCCGCTCGCTTACCTGGAGTTTGTCCGAATCGCTGCGGCAATTGCTCCAAATGAGGATGCCCAGTGATCGCAATTTGGGAGTCACTGATCCCTATTTCAGATAATGCAGCTCGCATTTGCTCATCCACGACACACACGGTATCCGGAAGATAAGCTAACTGTGTCCCTTCAGCATCACTAAAGCGCTTCGCATATTGGCTCCAAAAATCCACAACACTCATCACAGGAATCGCTTTCAGTTTGGCTTCTAGCACCAACTGCCTATCCAAAGTATCGATGCCTTCGGATGTTCCGGTGACCACATAATCCGGCTTTACTTGCTCAAGCCACCCCAACGCTGATTGATCTTGGGCGCATAAACCTTTTAGCCCATAACGATCAAATACGCTTTGAGCCAGTGGACTTAAAACAATCGTCAACTTTACTTGCTCAGAAAGCTTCTTGGCTACAGGGGCCAAAAAATTTGCAGCTCCAGGATCATGCGCTGACAATAAAACCGTCAAATTAGGCTTTGGCATGTGCTGAGTTCCCTTTAGTGCTTAATTCTGTGCGGTGCTGCACAATTTTTTCAAACGCATCTGCCAACTGATCGATATCCGCCGTGGTCAATGGATCGCGTAACCACTCAAAGCCCAATAAGCGGGCTTCAACCGATTCGGTCACAGGACACATTTTGGAGCCATACCGTGGCGTAGGCGATATTTCTTTGTAGTCACTCCAGAGTGTGTGCAACCCTTCCTGATAAAGTCGCTGTTCATACAAAGGTTTCATATAGCCCGCCATCACAGGAAACCCTTCAGCGGATAAAGCCTGTGCAAAATCATTGCGTCCAATACCCACCGTTTCTTCATCTATCAAAACCGAATACACATATTCACCGTGTGTATACCCTTCCCGCGTTACAGGAACAGTGATTCCTGGCAATCCATGTAACCGTTGGTTCAAATGTTGCGCCAACTGCTGACGATGGGCTGTCAAAGGCATCAACTTTTTGAGCTGCTCGCGACCAATCGCTGCCTGTATTTCGGTTAAACGGTAATTGAAGCCCAAAAGATTGCGCGTCTCTTTCACGCCAAAACCACCAGCAATGACCGCTTCGCCATGATTACGCACCAATTGTAAACGCTTGGCAATTTCAGGCTCACGTGTCACACACACACCACCTTCACCACATTGGATAATTTTATGGCAGTTCAAACTAAACACCCCCACATCACCCGCTAACCCTGTGTACTGCCCTAAAGCCAATGCGCCAGGTGATTGAGCACAGTCCTCAATCACTTTGAGCTGATGGCGTTGTGCAATAGCCATTAAGGCCACCATATCCGCTGGATGACCAAATAAATGGGTCACTATAATCGCAGTCGTCTTTGGTGTGATGGCTTTCTCGACAGCCTTTGGATCCAAACAAAAAATTTCAGGATCAATATCCGCAAAAACAGGAATCGCACGGTATGCCAAAATAGCAGCCGCAGTCGCACTCATCGTGTAAGGGGAGACTATCACTTCGTCGCCCGCTTCAATGCCTACAGCTGCCACCGCAGCAAATAAACCCGATGTCGCTGAGTTCATCGAAACAACGTGCGGAGCCTGCATCAGCTCAGACCATGCTTTCTCAAATGCCTGCACTTCAGGTCCCCCGTAAAACTCATCGCAATGGGAACCATAAAACCCTGACAACACACCTCGATCCATCACACGTTGGACAGCCTCTTTTTCTGCTGCACCTATCGTGTTGTAACTAGGTATGGCTGCTGTACGAATCGGTTTACCACCCAATAATGCTAAACTCATCCGGCGATCACTTCTTCTTTGTCTAAAGACAGAGCCATACCGATACGCTTTCCATCTCGATTCGCTGAAACCCGCATAGCCTCTAATAAATTTAAGGTTTCAACCGCATCCTCATCATGTACAGGTTTTCCGACATCTAAATAATCAAAAAGCTGATCATACACTCGATCCAATCCCTCACCCACCGTACTGGGAATGTTCTCAGGACACTCATTTAATTGCATAGAGCCAGTGACCGCGCTGTTTTCGCTCAAAGCATACCGCTGGATATTCAGCCCCTCTTGCGTGATCTGAATACGCCCTTGAGTCCCAATGAAATCCATTTCCAGTAATCGATAGTGCTGAAAAGACACAGGCTCTAAGCTCGCCGTCACTCCACACCTAAAACGAACAGTCGCCCGAATATTGGTATCTTCAGGACGGTCTTGATTCAAATATTGACCTTCAATCCATTCTACTGCACCAAATAGTTTCAACCAATAATGCACAATATGCGAAGCATTGTTAAACAAACCATTCCCGTAAATACCT
>JAJDCC010000030.1 GCA_029261015.1 Candidatus Omnitrophota bacterium
ACGATACAAAGATTTGATTGCCCAAGGATCCGTCACTATATCTTCATAAGTGAGGAATTTTAAAGCGACTAAGCCTTGCTCTGAGCGGGCAACCAGAGTTCTACCTAAAATATTCACAGAATCCGTTTCTATAGAATCACAGGATTGGCATACCGAGAAATCCATTGCCGTTAGCGCTTGCGACTGCTCAGAAAACCAGACCTCAGGCTCCATAGCATCAATATTCAACTCTGTGTCCGTGGGTAAAAATCGCATCATCTCACTGACCATAGCAGCCACACCATGCCAATTATCCCCACCGTCACGAAATTCTATATGACTCAATTCAAATAACGCTCTACCCCATTTTTTGAGATAGTTCAAATCAGGCAAATGGGCAGCAATTGCACGACGAACACTTTGCAAGGATTCACGCGGAACAACAGTATCGTTTTCAAATACCGAAAGTTCTAAAAATAATTCTCTAAGCTCTTCTACATCTTCAATTGCAAGTGGGTATTTTTTAAGCGCTTTCGTGATGGCATCAAGTGCATGGTAAATAGTGTACTGTTTACGTCCTTGCAAACTCCTTAACATCTCAATCAATAGCTCATGTTGATCGCCCACACCACGACTGGATATCGCACTGGCTGTCTTTCCGTAAAAAAATTGAATTCTAGGGTGCCATCGGTAAACAGACAGCCAATCTATATAGCTTCTGAGTGCTTCTGTATTCTGGTTGTTAAAAATCCTGTCTAATAACAAAGTGATATCCTCAGTATGCGGTTCATGGGGATCACTTTGCCATAGAAGCTCAACAGCTTCATTGACATGATTGCTTTCTAGTAAAAATCTAATACGCCTCATTCGCTCTATAGACTCTAGTTTTTCTAAACCATTCAACGTCTTATGAACTGAATGACTGACGCTTCTTATCGTTTGAAGAAAACCTTCAGACCTAATCACAGACATATCCAATGCCGTTTCATGAGCGACTTGCTGATCATGAATAGCAGCTAAAACAACCTCGACCCTCTCTTTGAGTTCATGATGCAAAATGCGGAATAAGCGCTGACTGTTGACTGTCGTGTTCATATCCAAATGGATTTCTGGAACATCGATTGCATAAGAGGCGCCATACATCATGTTGGCAGCTAAAATCCCCTTTTTGGCTAATGCAGCAGACACTTCTTCATCGAGCCCCAAGAAAAAAAGGAGCGAAAGTTCAGAAGACAAATGAGAGGACTCGCTGATAAGATCAATGAGTTCAGGATACTGTCGACCTAAGAGGAATAAAGCTTCGCTAAGAATAGCTAATTGAACATCATTCAGGACATGATCCCCTTGAGCTCCACTCTCTGTATCAAAACTTAAATCCTTAAGATCTATTTTTACTGCCGAAAAATCACGCGATCCCTTCTTTTTCTCAATAATGGGATGCAAAATCTCATCATTCACATGGCTGTACCCACGACCAAAAGGATTTGTCTGATAAGGCAGCATCAGCAGTTCAATCAAATAAAACCCTATACGGTAAATGGTATTCTTCTCGCTTAATTGTTGTCCTCCTAGAACCAAACGCTGATTGACCCGATCCATAGACATATCCGGCCCCAAGGCACTTTGGTGTTTTTGCCACCAAACCGCCAAGGATTGCCAAAATGAATCTAAAGATCCTTTAATCCACTTCAATTTCATCTCAACAGCATTAACCACATAGGCACTGTCAATTCCCACCTCCACGCCATTGTTTAACGTAATGGGTAGATAAGGGTTATCTGCTATTACAGATGGCGCAGTGATAGCCACTTGATTAGCTTTGTCCAACAGCTCTGCATAGCGTGGAGCTCCGGGCATCAGCCGTGAATGGTACCGTGCATCATCAAAAGGAGTCGTTACCCGTGGCGTGATTAATGCATAGGCAATGTTTTTGGCTTGAAGGTATTCCAATATTCCAGGAGTATGAAATCCACCCGTAACCATTAATGCTAAAGGTTGAGGCAGTGATTGCAATTGACGTACGGCATTTTGCGATAACGAAGTGTCACGCTTTTTGGCTTGTGTGTAAAAGGCTTCAAAATACGGCAAGTTGCGCACTAAAGTCCGCAGTTCTTTTTCCATGCTTGAAGCACTGCCCGATAAAAGCTGCAATTGCGAGAGCCATGCCGCCACGTCAAAACCTGCTTGTTTATCTCGATATTTAACTAAGCGACGAGGAGATAACTGAGAGGTCACCAAATCTTCCATCAAATCAAAATCTGATACCAAGTCAAAGAGTACTTTTGCACGAGGATCGGTCAATAATTGCTCCGCTACCTGCTCTTCAGCAATCACCAGCTCATCCAACAACTGCTGCACATCCATTCCATCCAGTAATTCCAAATAAATGAAGTACTGACTCAATGCTAAATATTTTTCAGAAGACACACGTACAGCAGGCACCGTAGGCAGCAATAAGCCATAGCGTTGAGCCGTTTTTTTGACCTCTAAGTAATAATGACTCGATCCTAATTCCTTACGAAGGATGGATTGCTTAAGCTGATCAAGCCTCTCTCGTTCAAGTGCTGATAACCGTGGCCAAAGCCTTGACAATAACTCACGTAACTCATTTTCAACTCGCGATAAATCCATCACTCCAGCATAAGTTTCCGACTGGAGTAAACGATCCATTTGAGGATAAGTAGTGAGATCAGATAGCGTCGATGCTAAAGACTGCACATAAGCTTTGAACCCAGCATCACTTTGTGTCCGTTGCCAGGTGTCTTTGAGAGTCATCAAATCTAGCCAAGATTGTGGAAAGATTTCCGGTTGGAGCTGTTTCAGCTGTTGCTTGACTTGCTGCACAATGGAGTGTGTCTGCTCTTTATAGTCATCCAATTTCAAACACACATTGAGATGATCGACATAGGTATGTGCATTTTCGATTCCATAGATCTCAATTTCACCAGGATGCGTGATCCCGTAATACTCTGCACCCGTCAAAATCCCCTGATCTAAATACACTTGAGCCACCCTATCGGTACTGTCTTTATCTGGGAGGTCCGAATAGAGCGTGGTATCCACAGGACCTTCGGCCCCTTCTGCCAAAACCTGGTCAATCCCGTAGGTCTGATGCACATGACCTATCATCTGGGCGATATGGGTTTGGGTCTCAGTGTGTGTGTGCAAATCCTGAATATACACCACAAAACCCTGGGCTTGAGCATCCGTAGGTTGCCAGGTTTCAATCACCTTACCCTGCGATGGGTGAATGCGAAATTGGGAAAGGTCTAAGGCCTGCAGGTCCAAATTAAGGGAGGGATTAGGCGTGGCAATACCATTTGCCCAAGCAGGCAGGGCTCCGGGCACACTTGTGACAAGGGTAGCAATAGCGACAGGTAACGCTACCTTCCGCAAGTACAATGACACATCTTTGTGACAAAAAAACCGCATATAAGAATCAATCAAAAAGTCTTTGAAAAGCTGCTCCCCCAACAACTGACAGAGACTACTTAGATCGGGATAGGTGTGCGGGATTCCATATAGGAAGGCTACCCCTAAGATTAGTTGATATTTTACCCTAAGGGGTGATATTTGGCAAGATTGACACTAAATCATAAGTCTTTCAATTTCAACAACTTACGAGTATAGGGTCACAATTATTGCGGCAAAGAGGCCAAAAGCCTCATTTCACGCAGCAAAATAAGCCCAGATCGGCGATGAGCCTGATAGACGCTTGCAGCAAATTGAGGGTTTTGTATGGACACTGCTAGGTAGTTTACAGGCATATCACGGGATAACTCTGAATGCTGAATCGGAATCTTCACTTGCTGCCAGCCATCAACCACCACCCCATTCCCTGCACCAGGCCGCACCACAACACTGCCTAGCTCAATATCATCACGTTTAAATTCCACCCTGAACGCGCACGATGAAATCCCCGCAGGGATCCAGGCCGTAAAGTATTTCATCTTGCGAATACCGACTGGCTGAGATAGAAAAGTGCCTCGAAATGCCCACTGATCTTCACCAGGAGCATTCTCAGGAATGTCGTACTCAAAAGTAAGAGGCTCGGTCACTCGAATATCATCCTCAAGCTTCGAAAATCCCAATGAACGCACATGCTTGCCATGCACATGCCCAGGCTGGAGCATATCACTCAAAGCAACCTCCCTCTCAGCATGCAGAACCCCTTCATCTTTAACCTCAACAATCGTTGTGGGCAGTGGAAAGGCTGCTTCTAAAAGTGTCACTTCAAACGAAACCTCTTTTTGTTCTAATTGTGCATACTTAGCATCCAGCAATTGCATAAGCAGTGTGGCCAATGTGATCTCTTGATTTGCAAGGCGACGCCGTTTGAGGTACTGCAAAATTAACGGCTGCAAACCTCCCGTCGCCGCTAACAAGGTAAGTCCTTTTGCATCAGGTGAATAAATATCTGCATAACCATCGGCACCTACAGACTCTAAAGCCCCGTGAGATTGAACCATGCGAGGCATTGCCATGTACGCGCGCATCCATGGCAAAGTCATTACCGGATCCACCAAAAACCCCATAGCCGTAGCATAACCAACGGCCACATCATCACGATCCACTTCACTAGAGGCCAAATCCACGACCCCCATCTGCCTATAAATTCCCTTCGAATCATAAGCCGTTGTCAAAAAACCAGGAATGTTCTGCTGGGCAGCATGATCTGCCTGAGCACTCAAAAAATTGTGATAAAGCGGACCTAATTTAGATTCCATAAAAGGCAAATACGCCAACGCCCAGTGTTCATGAAAAGAGCCTCTAAATCCCAGCAGGGTTTTTAGCTTCTGTCCTGACTGCATCGTGTAGTCCACTGCATGAATAGCAATGGAATCCCAAACTTTACGATCGGCATGATCATGTAACACAGCCCATAGCACAGCCAATGTGCCTTCAAACATATCCGTCAAATAGTAATGCTGATCACCCACCAATGCCCCACTATCCGTCACCTCAACCGTGCCATGCATCCTCCCTTGAGACCGATTAAAGAAGATGCCATAGTCTTGCGCATCTAATAACTGTTGCGCCTGCTTAGCTATTCTCTGATGAACGCTTTTAGAGGATTGCTCTAACGCTCCCACCACAGCGGCCAAGGACCAGGTCAATTGACCATTATCCAACGATGGAATGTTTTGGTTGGCAGGCTTTAAAGAACCATCTCGTTTAATTTCCATCCAGGGGTAAAATCCACGATATTCAGGATAAGAGTCATTGTATTCTTGTAACGCGTCCAAGCTTTTTGAGAGATACTCTTGAGCTAGATGCACATCCATAGCAGCATGCTCATATCCAGGAGCCTGAATCATTACTTGCAACAAATAAGCGATTG
>JAJDCC010000004.1 GCA_029261015.1 Candidatus Omnitrophota bacterium
TTTCCAAACTCTTTATTCTTACGAATAGCCTCTTCGGTCATGCGTAGATTCAGTTCGGTTTCTAACAGCTGGCCTTCCACAAATTTCCTGACTTTTTTAGCCTGCTTATTCTTTTCTTGTAGATTGAATTCAATGTATGCTTGCGCAGCCAGATTTGCCACAAGAGCCGTGCGTTGCGGTCTAGGCCCCTTCACCACAATATTGATCAAGTTCGTATCCAAGACAGGTTCTGCCTGAATTCCGCCTTGAACTTCTGCCACAGTGCTCTCAAATTTCATTTGATCTTTTTCACGAAGCCCAGGATCGATTTTATCTGCCACAACCTCTGCTATAGCACGACTCTCAATCACGCGAGACTCTGTCTCCATAGGGTTTTCGTGATACGACTGAAAACCTGAAAAGATTTGCCCTGTCATGGCATTAGGACGTTCTAGCTTAATTTGAGAACTGGTTTGATAGATCGGAGTTTGACGCTCAAGATAAAAGATACTGCCAGCAATCAAGAGAATTGCAGCACCCCAAACGATCTGGTGTCTCTTACGTAGAATTCGCCAATAATCAGAAAGACTCAGCTCATATTGCATAAAATCACAGGCTCCCTATCAAATACGGGGATCGTTGACGGAGTGAATGAGCACATGGTAGGCTTAAATTAAGCATGATGAAGAGATCACTTTCCCTTTCATTGGCATTCGTATTTTTGTGCATCCCCTCTGGATGGACGCAAGATTCCCGTTTGAGCAGCGGTTCTGATCTGGTAGATGCCCTTGTCAATACTGACCCAACCTCGCGCAGTCGCTCTGGAACAGGCAGTGCCTACCATAACCAGTTTGGTCCAAAAGAAGACATCCCTACAGCTGTTCCGCTAGACGACTATGATCCTTACTATGGTGATTCTGCTTATTATGGCGACTTACGCAGTCCGATCTACGGCAGCGATGAAGACTATAATAGCGATTACGAATTGCCTTCAGACCTTGATGCTCCCATGGACTCGCTTGACGCGCCTATCACTGATAGCTTGGACTACTAGCGAGCTGCTGCTGCACCACTTGTTTCATACGTACCGAAGTTTGTCGCTACGCTCTGCCCCACCAAAATATTCGACAGAATTGGGAAGAATTGTTCCACCCACGCGAGCACATCCTTAACTTCCTGCTTAGGCACATAAATGATGTCATTGGCAGAGACAGCCACATTCTGATGCAAATCTCCGCGCCTTAACACATCCTGCAACTGCAATTTAGCAATCTGAGGTTGGTTTAAACCGCCTCTAATCAACAACACATCATTCTGTGAAGCCGTTGACTTAAAACCGCCAGCCATAGCAATCACTTCAAGCACACTGCCTTCACCTGTTGGAACATAAATGCCAGGGCTTCCCACTTCGCCCATCACAATCGTTTTAGTACCGCCGAATCGTCGAATGGCTAAAGACACATCAGGATATCGCACATATGTTTTCAAACGATCCGTCAATTGCTGGTCCAACTCAACTAGAGTGTTTCCGGCAGCGACAAGATCTCCCGCCAGAGGGAACGAAATCCGACCATCAGGACGCACAATGACATTGCGACTCAAATCCGGTTGTTGCCAAACAAAAACCTCTAAAACATCTCCTGAGCTGATTAAATATTCAGATACTTTGGGTTTTGCTGCTACAGCATTATGAGCCACTAACTCATTCGCTTTGACCAAACGGGGGACCTTACTGTCAAAGCGCTCAAGAAATGATTGATACCCCTTCTCAACTCGAGGGTCACCTTCAGCCAGTTTGCGAGCTTTCTTCCAATACCGCAATGCCTTACTTTCATTCTCTGCTTCTTCAGCCTCTAGCGCCTTCTTCACGTAATGGGTTACCTTAGAAAGTTTTTTCATTTGCTTATCATAATCACGTCGCAGACGCACAATAAGCTTTTCATTATCCTCACTAGCCGGATCAATATCCAAAGCTCTCTCAGCATGCATGAGTGCCTTGAGAAACTCTTTGTCATTTCGATAGCGCTGTGCCTGCCTCACGTGCCAAGCAGACAGTTCTTTATCTGCCAGTTGTCGTTTATATGAAGCATTCACGAATTCATCATTTTCTGATGTGGAATATTGGGCAGAAACAGGAAGAGGTGAAATCAAACTAGATGCAAAAAATCCACAGCACAAAAAGATATGCAGTAGCCGACAGGAGGTTTTCCCTTTTTTTGGGACAGTTTTTAGCATAATGCTCGCTTTGTTACAGCTGCACGTCACTGGGTGAATTATACCCTCTTGGTGCTTGCTGTCAAGCAGTGTGCAAGGTCTCTTCCAACCTTTAATGAAATAATGCAATGATCTTAGGAATAAAAATGGTGCCACCGACAATGATTGAAATCCCTGTTGCCGTTAATACAGCGCCAGCGGCTAAGTCTTTAATCACTTTGGGATGCGCGCGGCGTTCTCGAGATAAGTAATCAACCAATACTTCAATTGCTGTATTCATGATTTCCATCACTAAGACCAAAGCGGCCGTCAAACAAATAATCAACCACTCAGTGCGACTCACCTTAAGAAGGATACAAGCAAGAATTGCCAGGCCTGCGCCTACGCAATGTATTACCATATTTCTTTCTGTACGCAGCGCAAACAAGATGCCGCGCCAAGCAAATTTCAGACTTTCTGTAAATCGATGCCTTGCCATTCCTTCATATCCCTCTGGTTGCTCCACTTTATGGTTTTATTATATATGATATACTCGGTTTCAGGGACAGTATTCAAGAGGTCGTTAATGCCTGACTATCAAGCTGTTACAAAAAAACTTCCCTGGTTAGCACTGATTGCTTTCCAGATTATGGTGCCAGGACATGCTCACGTTGATGCCCAAGAGGCCAGACTTGTGCGCGTCGTCACCAAGGGTTCCCTTGAGCAAACCACCAAAGACCTTATCCTTTTGTGGGACAAATACCTTTCCAGCCACGGCGCTGAACGTTCGACACTGACTCAGAAGATTGTAGAAGCAGCAAAAGATCGAGCCCGCACACTCGAAGAAGTGATCAAGTCCAATCCCGAAGCTTTATTTGATCTTGGACTGCCCCAAGATCTCTATGAAACATCCCCTGGTAAGGCTCAGCAATATTTGGAACATACAGCGTATGTAGAGGGCACTATAGAAAAAGACAGCCAATCCAGAGCAGGCGTCCTTCAAAAGTTTCCCTATCGTCTTCGAGATGCACGTGGACGCCAGTTAAAACTGTACTGCATCGGCTCCTACCCTTCTTTTGTTTCAGGATCACAAGTGACTCTAGAAGGTAAACAATTCGGAGAATGGATCGTTTTAAGGGGATCAAGCTTAAAAGTCATCTCAAGAACGCTTACTGATACAGAGCCTCCTACGATCCGCCTGATTCGACCTTCCCCAGGTGAAGCACTGCGCGGCAAACAAGTCATAGAGGTAGAAGCCAAAGACAATCAGCGTATTGAGCAAGTAGAATTTTTCCTGAATGGAACTTCTGTAGGCATTGACCGCTCACGCCCATTTGAGTTTGATTGGGACACCTCTAATGAAGTGGACGGGCCTCATACTCTCGTTGCCAAAACACATGACCCTGATCTCAATGTGACAGAAACACCTCCTATAGCGCTGACCGTTGATAACACACCGCCCCATATTGAGCTCATACAACCTAAACCTTATGATGCTGTTACAGGAACACTCCAATTTTCGGCTGAGGCCTCGGATATCGTTGGGCTGGACACCGTCAA
>JAJDCC010000031.1 GCA_029261015.1 Candidatus Omnitrophota bacterium
TTTCAGGTGGGGTGACTGCTGCTAAGGGATTTTTGGCGGCTGGTGTGAGTGCGGGAATGAAGCGATCCCGCAAGCCGGATTTGGCTTTAGTGGTTGCAGAGAAAGCCGTTCCCGCTGCGTGTGTTTTTACTTTAAATAAGATTAAAGCGGCTCCAGTATTGATCAGTCAAGAGCGCATCGAAAAAGGTAAAGCACAGGCGGTATTTCTAAACAGTGCAGGGGCAAATTGCTTAACGGGCAAGCCGGGGCATAAAGATGCGCTTAAGATCAGTGCAGCGGTGTCGGATGCTCTTGGCATTGATGATGAGTCTTTATTAATTGCCTCTACAGGAATCATTGGTCAGCGATTGCCTGTAGCAAAAATTGAAAAAACACTACCGGATTTGGTCGCAGGATTGTCTAAAAAGGGGCATGCGTTGGCGGCGGCTGGCATTTTAACGACAGATACGGTGATTAAAGAAGCTGCTATTGAAACCGCTATTGGGAATACAAAAGTGCGTGTTGGAGGGATGTCTAAAGGTTCCGGAATGATTGCCCCGTCAATGGCTACGATGCTAGCGGTGATCACGACCGATGCACTGATTGCGCCTAAGTTTTTACGTAAACTGCTGTGTGAAGTCACGGATGAAACTTTCAATGTGATCAGTGTCGATGGGGATATGAGTACTAATGATACGGTATTCATGTTGGCTTCGGGTGCGTCTGGCAAGAAGATTCAACCAAATACAGCAGCAGCAAAAACATTTAAGGCGGCTTTGAAAGAAGTGTGTGAGAAGCTCGCCTATGCCATTGTAAAAGATGGTGAGGGTGCGCTGCGCACAATGGAAGTGAATGTTGAAGGCGCAAAAAATATTGAACAAGCACAAAGGTGTGCACGCCAGGTGGCTTTGTCTCCACTCGTTAAAACAATGCTCACTGGTGGTGATCCTAATGTAGGTCGCATTGCAGGAGCTGTGGGGGCTTCGTTGGTTGATTTTGATCCTGAGAAGCTGGTCGTTTATATAGGAAAAACCAAAGTCATTGCCAAGAACACGGCACTTGAAGTGCGTTCTGCTATTGGTAAAAAATTATTGACCAAACCGCATGTGGCGTTGCGCATTTGTTTAAATGCGGGCAAGGCCAAGGGGCGTATGGTTACCTGTGATTTGAGTAAAGAGTATGTCCATATCAACACTGCCTATCCAACTTGAGACAGACGTTATGAAAGAGACTATTCGCAAAGCGGATATATTGATTGAAGCCTTACCGTACATACAGGCCTTTCGCGGAAAGGCTTTTGTGGTTAAGTACGGAGGTAGTGCTGTCGATAATTCCTCTGCATTACGCAGCATTTTAGAGGACCTGATTTTTTTGAGCGTGGTTGGGATCAAGCCCATACTTGTGCATGGTGGCGGCCCAGCAATCACAGCGAAGCTAGCTGCATCAGGGCACCGGTCTTCATTTATCGATGGGGTGCGGGTGACTGATGAGTCTGTGATTGAGTTGGTGAACGAGGCTCTATCAGAGGTGAATGCCCATTTAGTGAAACAAATTCAAATGCTTGGAGGCGATGCTAAAGGGTTGATGAGTCCCCAAAGGGTTGTGCAAGCCAAGCCGCATGCCAACTCAGCACAACTGGGTTTTGTGGGGGCTGTAGATTCGATTGACACAGCACCGATTCATGCAGTGCTAGACACCCAGGCGATCCCTGTGATTTCACCTATCGGAGTGATGGGGGATCAGCTTTACAACATTAATGCTGACAGTGTGGCGAGCCAGGTTGCAGCTTACCTTGAAGCAGAAAAGCTTGTTTTATTGACGGATGTCATGGGGATTATGCGTGATCCTGAAGATGAAGAGTCTTTGTTTTCTACATTAAGCGTGAGCGAGGTGGTTTCTTTGATTAAACAAGGGATTATTCAAAAAGGGATGATTCCTAAAGTGCGTTCTTGTATGGATGCGCTTGAGAAAAATGTGCACAAGACACATATTTTAAATGCATCCATGCCGCATGCCATGCTTTTGGAAGTATTTACGTATAAGGGTGTAGGGACACAGATTTTACATGACCACGACAGTTAAAGATACTCAACGAGTGATAGATGAATATTCCAAGTATGTGTTGAACACATACACGCGAACGCCTCTGGTAGTTACAAAGGCTAAGGGCAGTCGTGTCTGGGATGTCGAAGGAAAAGAGTATTTGGATTTATTTCCAGGTTGGGGTGTGAGTGCTCTGGGCTATAACCATCCATGGGTCATGAATGCATTACGAGGACAGGCTGGGCGGGTCGCGCATGTGCCCAATAATTTTTATCAACCAGGTCAGTGGCGCGCGGCTAAAGCCATCATAGAACGCTCTTTTCCTGGTAAGGTCTTTTTTGGAAACAGCGGAGCAGAAGCCGTCGAGGCAGGCATTAAATTTGCTCGTTATATCGCCCCAGGTCGACCTGAAATTATCGTGACAGAGCAATCATTTCATGGCCGGACAATGGGGGCGCTGAGTGCGACAGGGCAGGATAAACCTCAGCAAGGTTTTGAACCACTGGTCCCTGATTTTAAACGAGTACCGTTGAATGATATTGAAGCGGTCAAAAAAGCGATTACTCCGAAGACCTGTGCCTTATTAGTTGAACCCATTCAAGGTGAAGGTGGCGTGAATGTAGCGACAAAGAAATGGTTAGAAGCCGTTCGCGCTTTATGTGATCAACACAATATGGCACTCATCTTTGATGAAATTCAAACGGGTTTTGGTCGTACAGGGACATGGTTTGGTTATCAGCAGTCAGGTGTTGTTCCTGATATGATGCTTCTAGCCAAAGCTTTGGGCGGCGGTTTTCCTGTCGGTGCTATCGTTGTGAGTGATGCCATTGCGACTAAGATTGGGCCCGGCACTCATGGCAGTACATATGGGGGTAACCCTTTAGCTTGTGCAAGTATCGTTGCTGTTGTAGAAGCCATAGAAAAAGAAAAATTATTGGATCGGGTGAAGTTGCTTTCAGATTATGTTTTTCGGCGGTTAGCAAAAATTCAGGCTAAATGCCCGATTATTACTGAAGTGCGTGGTTGTGGTCTGATGATTGGAATTCAATTGAATTGTTCCGGTCAAGAAATCGTCAATAATGTTAGGGCACAAGGACTCCTTTTAAATTGTACACAAGGGTCTGTACTGCGTTTGCTGCCGGCCATGACCATCACAAAAAAACAATTGAGTCACGGCTTGACTGTATTAGAAAAAGCTTTAATGCATTATGCTGATGGCATGCAGGGAGAAAAGTAATGTCAGATGTGCGACATTTTTTAGAATTACATGATGTGTCCGTAGATGAGCTGAAACACCTCATTCAGCGTGCGCATGAAACCAAGCAAAATCCACATCAGTCACAACCGTTAAAAAATAAAGTGGTGGCATTGGCGTTTCAAAAACCATCAATGCGTACGCGCGTGGCGTTTGAGGTTGCGGTGAACCAGTTGGGTGGGGCTGCTTTGTATTTAGGCAAAGATGATATCCAATTAGGCAAACGAGAGCCTGTGCGTGATGTGGCTCGAGTGATGTCACGGTATGTTGACGCGATTGTTGTGCGCATGTATGGGCATGATGAAGTGAAAGAGATGGCGGCTAATTCGCGAGTTCCTGTGATCAATGGTCTGTCGGATGGGGCACATCCGTGCCAGGCTTTAGCCGATATATTGACACTGCAAGAGCATTTCAAAAAGTTAGAAGGATTGAAAGTCACTTATGTGGGTGATGGTAATAATGTTTTGCATTCACTGGCTCGAGCTTGTGTGCGATTAGGGATTCACCTAACGGTATCGACTCCACAAGCATATAAGCCGGATGGTGCAGTATGGAAAGAAGTGTGTGATTTAGCAAAAACCAATAACACTCAAATGGTTTGGGAAGAAGATCCACAAAAGGCGGTAAAAGGCACTCAAGCTATTTACACCGATGTATGGATCAGTATGGGGCAGGAAGAAGAAGCCGCTCAAAAGCGCGATGCATTTGCAGCGTATCAAGTGAATGCGCAATTATTGGCTTTGGCTGATTCTGATTGTCGTGTGTTGCATTGTTTGCCCGCGCATCGCGGAGAAGAAATTACAGATGAGGTGATGGAAAGCCCTCAGTCTTCTGTTTATGATCAAGCTGAAAATCGACTACATGCACAACGTGCACTACTTGAGTTTCTATTAGGAGGTCGCAAGTCATGAAAGACGGTAATGGTAAGAAAGTCGTTTTGGCCTATTCAGGGGGGTTAGATACTTCTATCTGTGTGCGATGGCTGGTAGATCGCGGTTATGAAGTGGTCTGTTTTATGGCAGACGTGGGTCAAGGTGGTGATTATAAGGCCTTAACCAAAAGGGCTCTAGGTGCTGGTGCAACAGACGTGATTGTCCACGATCTCAAAAAAGAATTTGCCGATGAATATGTATGGCCATCCTTGAAAGCGAATGCTTTATATGAAAATCAATACCCGCTGGCTACAAGTCTTTCGCGTCCAGTGATTGCAAAGCATTTAGTTGAAGTGGCGCATAAAGTCGGCGCTACTGCAGTCGGGCATGGATGTACGGCTAAGGGAAATGATCAAGTGCGTTTTGAATTAACCGTGCGCATGTTTGATCCCAAGTTAGAAATCATTGCACCAGTGCGTGAATGGGAATTTGATTCACGTGAAGCCCAGATTGACTATGCTAAAAAACATCAAATACCAGTCGATGTGACCAAAAAGAAAATTTATAGCATCGATGAAAATATTTGGGGTATCAGTATTGAAGGCGGTGTTATGGAAGACCCATGGGTGGCACCTCCTGCAGATACTTATATAACCGTAACGCCTATTGAAAAGGTGACGGCAAAACCACGGGAAATCAGTATTGAGTTTAAAGAAGGAATTCCGATTAAAGTGGATGATAAGGCGTATAAATCGGTAGAGCTTATTGAGTATCTAGGCAAGCTGGCGGGTAAATACGGTATTGGGCGTGTGGATATGATTGAAAGCCGTGTGGTAGGGATTAAGTCCCGTGAAGTGTATGAAGCACCAGCTGGTTTTGTTTTACTCGAAGCACATGAAGAATTGGAGCGGTTAGTTTTAGATGGTGAGTTGTTACGACTCAAACAGCAGTTAGCCGTCACTTATGCCGATTTGGTTTACAAAGGGTTATGGTTTACCCCGATGCGTGAAGCACTCGATGCATTTATTAATAGCACGCAGCGTAAAGTAACGGGTTCTGTTAAGTTAAGGTTGAGTTCGGGTTTGGTTCAGGTCATCGGGCGCAAATCTAAACACGCTTTGTATCAAGAAAATTTAGCTACGTATTCGACTGGCGATAAGTACGATCACTCTATGGCAACAGGATTCATGCATTTGATGGGGCTACCCTACGAGGGTGCAGCTAAGCACCTTCTTAAAAAAGGTAAATAGATCATGGCGAAAGCCAAAACCAAAAAATCAGAACAAGACAATGCATTAAAACTTTGGGGAGGGCGGTTTAAAAAACCACTCGACCCATTGGTGTTGCAATACACAACAAGTGTGCATATGGATTTTCCTTTAGCGCGCTATGATGTCATTGGGTCGATGGCACATGCTCAAATGTTGGGTGAGACAGGGATCATTAAGTCGAGTGAAGCTGCCCAGTTAGTTAAAGGGTTGAAAGTGTTGCTCAAGCGTATTGATGCGGATGAATGGGAACCCGATCCATCTGCTGAAGATGTGCATTCGCAAGTTCAAGAAGCTTTGGAAGCCGAAGTGGGTGATGTGGCGCGTAAAATTCATACGGCGCGTTCGCGCAATGACCAAGTCGCTTTAGACTTGCGGTTGTATTGCCGAGATGCTGTTGTGGCTATTGTGCAGGCCCTTGAGTTTGTGCAGGGAGCTTTGGTGGACTTGGGTGATAAAAATATCGATGTCATCATTGCAGGGTATACCCACTTACAACGAGCTCAACCGGTGCATTTGGCCCATCATTTATTGGCCTATGTAGAGATGCTAGAGCGAGACAAGGAACGTTTCCTAGATGCGTACAAACGCATCAATGTCATGCCCTTAGGTTCTGGGGCATTGGCAGGCAGTTCTTTGCCCATTGATCGAAAATTTGTGGCTGAAGCTTTAGAGTTTGATGGTATTTGTCAAAACAGTATGGATGCTGTTTCAGATCGTGATTTTGCGGTTGAAGTGGTGAGTGGTTTGTCCTTGCTGGCAATTCATCTGTCTCGTTTGGCTGAAGATTTGATTCTATGGGCAGGAGAAGAATTTTCTTTATTAAAACTCGATGATGCTTATGCGACGGGTTCGAGTTTGATGCCTCAGAAAAAGAATCCAGATGTATTAGAAATTCTGCGTGGTCAGTCCGGTGTGGTTATTGGTAATTTGATGGGTTTTCTCACCATGCTCAAAGGATTGCCTATGACCTATAACCGTGATTTGCAATGGGATAAGCGCTTTGTTTTTGAAAGTATTGAGCAGAGTTTAGAGTCACTCGTAGTTTTGAGTCAGTTGTTAGAAAACAGTTCGATCAATGTGAGTGCTGCTGATCGCTTACTAGCATCAGATGCCGTTTGTGCCACTGACTTGGCTGAGTACCTAGTCGAACAAGGGGTTGCGTTTCGTGAAGCCCATGGCTTTGTGGGCAATATTGTCGCAATGGCTGAGCAAAAAGGCATTCAACTCAGTGATTTAACGCTGGAGCAAATGCAATCGGTGACACCAGCTATTGAAAAGGATGTGTATAAAGTGTTAGATCCCAAAAATACGGTAAAGCGTAAGAAAAGTTTAGGGAGTACTCAAACAGCAGGCGTTAAGCGTGCTATTGCAAGTTGGAAGAAACGTTTGAAGTAGCTTAATTTTGTTAAAAAGAAAAGGATACCGATGTTTTATTATCCCCATGATTTTAAAATGACGCGCAATACATTGCACTGTGAGCGGGTGCCTATTCACCAAATCGTTGAAGAGGTAGGAACCCCTGTTTATGTTTACAGTTACAAAACATTGGTTGATCACTTTCGTAAGCTTAAATCGGCTTTCAAAAAGATAAAGCCTTTGATCTGCTTCTCGGTAAAGTCGAATGGCAACATGGCCATTTTAAAATTATTAGTGGGTGAAGGGGCTGGATTAGACATTGTTTCTGGTGGAGAACTATACAAAGCTGTGCGTGCGGGTTGCCCAGGAGAGCGTATTGTGTATGCCAGTGTGGGGAAAACACCGCAAGAAATTAAAGAAGCACTTAAGGCTAAGATTTTCTTTTTTAATGTAGAGTCTGCGGCAGAGTTAGATTTGATTAACAGCATTGCAGTGCAGAAAAAAGTCGTTGTTAATGTGGCTTTAAGGTTTAATCCAGATGTTGATGCTAAAACACACAAACACATTACAACAGCTGTAAAGAGCAGTAAGTTTGGTATTGATGCTAAAACGGTACATGAAATATTTGCTAATCATGCATCTTATCCTGGAATTCGCTTTTCTGGAATTCACATGCATATAGGTTCTCAAATCACGCAGGCGGCTCCATTTATTGAAGCTGTCCGTAAAGCTGGCAATATGATTGAAGAAGGCCGCAAATTGGGTGTAGCGGTGGACCATCTGAACTTAGGTGGTGGTTTGGGCATTATCTATCAGAATGAAGAGCCTCAATCTCCTCAGGGTTTTGCGGATGCGATTTCACCGCTCATTGAGAAATTGGGTGTGAAGCTGATTCTAGAGCCAGGGCGATTTATTGTGGGCAATGCAGGGGCATTGATCACGAAGGTGATTTATGTGAAAGAATCGCACCACAAGCGATTTGCCGTGGTGGATGCTGGGATGAACGATTTATTAAGGCCCGCTCTTTATGAAGCTTATCACGAGGTGGTACCAGTAAACCACAATGCTAAGGCTTTGGATGATAGTCTGAATTACGATGTGGTGGGGCCGGTGTGTGAAAGTGCTGATGTCTTTGCGCGGGATCGTAAGTTAGGTCAGCTAGAATCGGATCATCTTTTAGCTATTTTCGGGGCAGGCGCGTATGGCTCTGTGATGGCTTCTAATTACAACGGTCGGTTGCGACCTGCGGAAGTTTTGGTTAAAGGCAATCAATGGGAAGTGATTCGTCGTCGAGAGTCGATGAAAGATTTAACGCGTTACGATGTTGAAGAAGTGAGTTTTTTGGACAATGGAAATCACCGTAAAGCGAAGCGAAAAACAGCTAAAAAGAGTGTGAAGTCTTTGCATTGATGGGAATTGGAACCACATTTTTAAGTGGGTGCTTGAGAATGGGTGCCCGTTTCAATAAGTATCGGAGGTAGTGATGAGCTTAAAATTACAGGGATCGATGGTAGCGATTGTAACGCCCTTTCGCGAGGGTAAAGTCGACGAGCCTACCCTGAAGAAGCTTATCGATTTGCAAATTGAAGGAGGCACTTCAGCGATTGTTCCGTGTGGAACTACTGGCGAGTCTGCCACTTTGTCGCATGCTGAACATGAACGGGTGATCGAACTCACCGTTCAAAGTGTAGCAGGTCGTGTCCCTGTGATTGCAGGGACCGGTTCTAATAATACGGCTGAAGCGATTCGGTTGACGAAAAGTGCGCAACAAGCGGGTGCTGATGCTGCATTATTGATCTCACCCTATTACAACAAACCGACTCAAGAAGGTTTGTACCAGCATTTTAAAGCAATCTCTGAATCTGTTGATTTGCCTTTGGTTCCTTATAACATCGCATCAAGAACAGGTGTTAACATGTTGCCTGAAACTTTCGCACGCATTGCTGATACTTGCGCCAATGTGGTGGCGATTAAAGAGGCGAGTGGTGATTTAGAGCAAATGAGTCAAGTGCGCCGTTTGACACAGGGTAAAGTCGCTTTGCTTTCAGGAGATGATGCTTTGACACTTCCTGTAATTGCTATTGGTGGAACAGGCGTGATTTCTGTTTTAGCGAATCTTGTGCCACAAGATGTGGCGCAGCTTGTTGATTTGGCTTTGGCGGGCAAACATGCAGAAGCTTTAGCTTTGCACGAAACTATGTTGCCTTTAGTAAAATCGCTCTTTGTGGAAACCAATCCGATTCCGATTAAAGCGGCAATGGCGGCTTTAGGACTGATTGATCCTGAAGTGAGGTTGCCTTTAACAGCTATTTCTAAAGCAGGGAAACAAGTGTTGGATCAAGCGATGAAGGCCTATGGTTTGCAAGGGCAAGCGGTGCAGACTGGGGGAGCATCATGAGTGTGAAATTAGCGATTGCAGGTTGTGCAGGTCGTATGGGTCGAAGCATTGCTCAGTGCAGTTTCGAGAATGAAAACCTGAAGTTGGTTGCTGCGTGGGAATACAATGGTTCTCCATTTAACGGGCAAGATTATGGGATTGTTTTAGGTCAGTCTCAACCATTAGGCATTCCTGTGGGTGCAGAAGCCAGAGCTGCTTTTGAATTGGCTGATGTCGCCATTGATTTTACGGCTCCTGAAGCGACTATCGAGCATGCACGTATAGCACAAGAATTGGGTAAGGCCTTGGTGATTGGTACGACGGGTTTTACAGAGGCACAACTGTTAGAAATTAATCAGATCGCGCAAAAGATTCCTATCCTGCTCAGTCCTAATATGAGTTTGGGCGTGAACCTTTTATTTGAACTTTCACGCATTGCTGCTGAGCGACTAGGGATGGATTATGATGTCGAAGTCGTCGAGAGTCATCATCATCACAAAAAAGATGCTCCAAGTGGTACGGCAAAGAGATTGGTTGAAGTCTTAGAAGCGGCTCGTAAGGTGCCGCCAGGATCAGTGCCCGCACATTCTATACGTGCTGGAGATATTGTGGGGGATCACACAGTTTATTTGGCAGGGCCCAAAGAACGTTTGGAATTGACGCATCGTGCCCATGCTCGCGAGGTGTTTGCACAAGGTGCCTTAAAAGCAGCCGCTTTTTGCGCCAAACAGCCTCCGGGATTGTATGACATGTCAGATGTGTTGGGTTTAAAAGTCGTTTAACTTGAGTTTAGGAGAATAAGGATGTCCGTTGTGGAAGAAAATGAATTAGTCATTAAGTCAAAAAGATTGCAAGCATTGCCCCCTTATTTATTTGCTGAATTGGATAAAGCAAAACGTGCGGCTAAAGCAGCCGGTAAGGATGTGATTGATTTGGGGGTTGGTGATCCTGATTTACCAACGCCACCACACATTATTGCTAAGATGAATGAAGCGGCACAAGATGTCGAGAATCATCGTTACAGCATGAGTTCAGGAATGCCGATTTTGAAAGAGGCTATTGCGCGGTGGTACCAAAATCGCTTTGGGGTGACATTGGATCCGGCAACTGAAATCTTGCCATTGATAGGCTCCAAAGAAGGAATTGCGTGGTTGCCGATGGCGATTACCAATCCAGGCGATGTTGTCCTCGTTCCAGATCCAGGATACCCTCCCTATACTGGTGGCGCTATTTTAGCGGGTTGCGAGCCTGTGCCCATGCCACTATTAGAAGAGAATGGATTCTTTCCTGATTTGGGCGATTTGTCTCAGCAGATTGCCAAGCGTGCGCGTATTTTGTATTTGAACTATCCTAACAATCCCACCGCTGCATTAGCGAGTGATGAACAATTTGATGAAGCAATTGCGTTAGCGCGTGATTACAACATCACTGTCGCGCATGATGCGGCTTATACCGAGATTGCTTATGATGGGATAAAACCACAAAGCTTTTTACAACGGCCGGGTGCTAAAGAAGTTGGCGTTGAATTTCACAGTGTGTCTAAAACCTACAACATGACCGGATGGCGTGTGGGTTGGGTGTGCGGTAATGCTGAAGTGGTTGCGGCTATGTCCCAAATGAAATCCAATTTGGACTCTGGTATTTTTCAGCCTCTCCAGTATGCAGCGATTGAAGCTTTAGAGGGCGATCAAGGGCCTATGCAAGAAACGATCGCGGTTTATCAAAAGCGCCGTGACTTATTGGTCGAAGGGTTGAACAAAGTAGGATGGAAAGTCACGAAACCTGCTGCAAGTTTGTATATTTGGACCAAGGTTCCCACTAAAGAAAGCTCAATGCAATTTTGCCAACGTGTTTTGGAGAAAACGGGTGTTGTGGTTACGCCTGGTAATGGCTTTGGTGAATCGGGTGAAGGCTACTTTCGTATGTCGCTCACCTTACCGACAGAGCGTATTGAAGAAGCGATTACTCGTCTGCAGCAGTCTTTGTAAGACTCTGTGAACTTTAAGGTGATTTAAAAGAGGTCAGGGAAGCATTTCCTGGCCTCTGTTTAAGAGATGACGAATACTAGCAAACGATGGAATCAGGTGTATGTCGCGATCGGTTCAAATGTGGGCGATCGGAGGCGAAATATTGAATTAGCTTTGCGTCTTTTGCATGAGCTAACGGCTACTGTGGTGGCTCATCAATCCCCGTTGATTGAAACAGACCCTGTTGGCGGTCCACCGCAAGACCCTTTTTTGAATGGTGTGATTGAATTACAGACAGCACTAGATCCGTTGACTTTATTGACCACACTTAAAGGGATCGAGCGAAATATTGGCCGTAAGCCTGGTGGTGAGCGCTGGGGCCCGCGTGTTTTAGATCTGGATATCTTGCTTTATGAGCAATTGGTGCTCAATACAGGGGATTTAATCATCCCTCATCCACGTATGCATGAGCGCAATTTTGTTTTAGAGCCTATGATGGAAATCGCTCCAACGGCATATCATCCGGTACTGAAGAAAACGATTCGAGAGATATGGGTCGATCTGTTGGTTTAATATGCGCATAGTTAAGTCTACAAAACAAATGCAGAAATTGGCTTTGCAATGGCGCCAGCAGGGTAAGTCAGTAGGTTTTGTCCCGACGATGGGCGCGTTACATGATGGGCATCTTTCGCTTATTTGCAAAGCGCATCAGAAAAATGACATCACTGTTGTGAGTGTTTTTGTCAATCCTCTGCAATTTGGTCCTAAGGAAGATTTTAATAAGTATCCACGAACGTTACTCCAAGATAAAAAATTGTGTGAGCAATCAGGGTGCGATGTGTTGTTCATCCCTTCGGTGGATGATTTTTACGGAGATGATTTTCAAACGACTGTAACAGCAGGTGCTCTTGGGGAACTCTTGGAAGGTGCGAGTAGACCCGGTCATTTTGATGGCGTATGCACTGTGGTTTTAAAGTTACTGCAGCAAACGTTGCCTACGGTTTTGTACTTGGGACAAAAAGATTATCAACAAGCGTGCATTTTAAAGCAGATGGTCAGCGATTTGAATTTACCGCTCAAGGTGCAGGTGTTACCTATTGTGCGAGAGAAGGACGGTTTGGCGATGAGTTCGCGCAACCGTTATTTGAGTTCCCATCAACGTGAGCAGGCGTTATTGCTGCATAAAACTTTAAAAGAGATGCGTCGACGGTTAGTTTTGGGTGAGCGGCAGGCGGCAGTGTTAAAACGACGAACAAAGGCTCAGATCAGCGCTACGCAGGGCATCCAATTAGATTATGTCGAGTGCCTGGATGCGTCCAGCATGGCACCATTGAAGCGGCTTAAGGGGGCTGTGGTGATTCTGATAGCCGCCAAAGTGGGAAAAACGCGCTTAATTGACAACATCCGGCTGAACGTGCCATAATACTTTTTCTTTAAATAAGCAGTAGACGAATGTCCAAGGCCTCTTAAATGCTACGTACTTTTTGCAAAACAAAACTACATCAAGCAACAGTAACCGAAGCGAATCTGCAATATACCGGCAGTCTTACAATTGATGCTGAGTTGATGGCAGAAGCTGGATTGTTGCCCTATGAGCAAGTCCATGTAGTGAACATCACCAATGGTTCGCGTTTGGTGACTTATTGCATTGAAGGCCCTCCAAGTTCAGGTGTTATCTGTGCCAACGGTGCTGCTGCGCATTTGGTGAAAAAAGGCGATAAAGTCATCATTATCGCGTATGTCCAATTGAATGATGCTGAAGTGGAAACATTTCAACCCAAAGTCATTCTTTTGAATGAAGAAAATGGCATTCGTGAAGTCGTGACGCAAAAAACGCGTTTGGCCACTTTGTTAGCAGAACCTGATCCTTCGTTGAGCTAAGTATGCTCAAAATTGGTCTTGTCGGTTGTGGGACTATCGGTACACGTTTAGCTCAATCCATTGAACAACAATTCTCCTCGCAAGCTCAGCTTGTTGCTGTGTATGACCATCATCAAGGCAATATCGGAGCTCTTTGCAAAACACTCAAGTCTCAACCAGTATTAATGCCTTTAGCGGAGCTGATCGATCAATCTGATTTGGTGGTTGAAGCCGCATCCGTTGCCGCTTCTTCTGAAATCGTTCCGCAGGCGTTAGAAGCGAACCGAAGTGTGCTGGTACTGAGTGTGGGTGGTTTGTTGGCAGATCAGCGGTGGCAGTCACTTTCAAAAACATCACAAGGCCATATTTATGTGCCTTCAGGGGCCTTAGCAGGTTTAGATGCTATCAGTGCCATGGCACAAGGTAAGCTTGTGTCAGTGCAATTGGTTACGCGTAAACCTCCACGTTCGTTAGCCGGAACAGAGTATATTGAGCGGCAAAAAATTGTTTTGGAAGGGCTTCAAAAACCGCTGTGTGTGTTTGAGGGGACTCCTCTGGAAGCGATTCAGTCTTTTCCTAAAAATACCAATGTTGCAGCCGCATTAGCTTTGGCTGTACAAGGCAAAGGGATAACCCCTCAAATTCGAGTCATTGCAGATCCCAATACTCAGCTCAATACACACGAGGTGACTGTAGAGGCTGACTGTGGCCGGCTGAGTGTTAAAGTTGAAAATAATCCCAGTAGTAATCCTAAGACCAGTGAGTTGGCTGTGCGTTCTGCAGTGGCGACTCTGGCGCGTATTTTATCTTCTGTTCGTATTGGTACTTAGACCTTAATCTTCAGCAACCGAATCCAAGGGGTTGTGATGGCGCAAGAGAATAAAATATCTATTCGCGGGGCGCGCGAACATAATCTTAAAAATATCGATATTGATTTGCCGCGCAACCAGTTGGTTGTTGTGACTGGGCTCTCAGGTTCAGGGAAATCCTCACTTGCTTTTGATACTTTGTATGCCGAAGGTCAACGTCGGTATGTTGAGAGTTTGTCGGCTTATGCGCGTCAATTTCTAGATCGACTCGAAAAGCCTGATGTGGAATCCATTGAAGGATTGTCTCCTGCGATTGCGATTGAACAGCGTAATGCGCGTGGTAATCCACGGTCTACGGTTGCCACTCAAACCGAAATCTATGATTACCTGCGTGTGCTATTTGCACGCCTGGGTGTTCCTCATTGTCCCAATTGCAAAATCCGCATCAGTCGTTCATCTGCCCAAGAGATCGTGCAAAGGATTCAAGAAATTGATGCCGGTAAAGATGCGGAATTAGCCATTTTTGCGCCTTTAGTGCGTGGCCGAAAAGGTGAGTTTACCGATCTCTTTAAAGATCTCAAGCGTCAAGGATTTGTGCGAGTGCGCGTAGACGGCACTATGCGTGATTTAGATGAAACGATTGAATTGGATAAAAAATTTGTTCACACTGTTGAAGCTTTGGTTGACCGTTTTTATTTAGAAGAGGAAGACCAAACCCGATTGAGTGAGTCCATTGAAACAGCCCTCAAGACAGGCAAGGGCATCGTTTTGGTCGAAGTGCTTGAGGGAGATCACCCTCCACAAGAACATACGTATAGTGAACTGTACGCTTGTGCAGACTGTGGTTTTAGTTTCGAAGAGTTATCTCCTCGTGTGTTTTCGTTTAATTCTCCCTATGGTGCCTGCAGTTCATGCGATGGGTTAGGTACGCGGCTAGAAATTGACCCGGATCTGGTGATTCCTAATAAAAAGCTTTCGCTGAAAGAAGGTGCAATTGAGGCTTGGAAAAAATCGGGCAAACACATGGCGCTGTATTATCATCGGCTGCTGAAAGAAGTGTGCCGTCACTACGACATCGATCAAGATATTCCATTTAATCAATTGCCTAAGAAAATTCAGCGCGTGTTATTGATGGGAAGCAAAGAGTATGTCTGGGATGGGCCGTTTGAAGGTGTTATCCCCAATTTAGAGCGGCGTTTCCACAGCACAGATTCAGACTATGTGAAACAGGACATCTCTAAGTTCATGAGTGTTCAACCTTGTCATGATTGTCAGGGCGCACGTTTGAAGCCTCAGAGCCTATCTGTATTGATTGATGATCGGTCCATTTCGGCTATCTCAGAGGATTCTATTTGGGCGGCGCAGTCTTGGATACAAAAACAGAAATGGAACGAACAAGATATTTTGGTGGCAGAACCACTCATTAAAGAAATTGCAGGACGCTTGCAATTTTTAGTGGATGTGGGGTTGGGGTATTTAACACTCAATCGGTCATCGGCATCGCTCTCAGGAGGCGAAGCTCAACGCATTCGTCTAGCGACTCAGGTGGGGTCGGGACTTGTCGGTGTGATGTACATCTTAGATGAACCCTCAATCGGTTTGCATCAACGTGATAATGAAAAATTGCTCAACACGCTTGAGCGTCTTCGTGACTTAGGCAATTCGTTGATCGTTGTGGAGCATGATGAAGACACCATTCGACGTGCCGATTATGTGGTTGATTTAGGTCCAGGTGCGGGCAAACACGGTGGAGAAATTACGGCCGAAGGCACTGTGGCTCGCGTGCTTAAAAATAAAAACAGTTTAACTGCGCAGTACTTAAATGGGAAAAAGTTTATCCCTATTCCCGAAAAACGACGCACTGGAAAAGCAAAGCATGTACTCAAGGTGTTGAAAGCGGAACAAAATAATCTCAAGAAAATCGATGTGAGTATTCCCTTAGGTCGATTTGTGTGTGTGACAGGCGTTTCGGGGTCTGGAAAATCGACTTTTGTTGATGACATTCTTTATAAAGCATTGGCACGCAATTTTTATGACAGCAAGGCCCGCCCCGGAAAGCATCAATCCATTAGTGGTATGGAACATTTAGATAAAGTGATTGTGATTGATCAGTCGCCTATTGGTCGTACTCCACGGTCGAATGCAGTGACCTATACAGGGGCATTCGGTCCTATC
>JAJDCC010000032.1 GCA_029261015.1 Candidatus Omnitrophota bacterium
ACCGCATTAAGACATTTAAGGAAGTGGTGCGTTTGTTGAAGCCAGGCGGTGTTTTTGTGGGGTACATGTTGGCCAATCAACACACTTCTTTTAAAGAAAAAGAAGCGAAACAGTTGGCTGAGGATCCGGGCACCATCATCATGGAAGATGGGGGGCCTAAGTACTATCTCACCAATATCGGTTTGGCACACTTTTTCTCCAAAGAAGAATACACAGAGTTGTTTGAAGGGTGTTCTGTGATTGATCCTTGTCTGACGAATTATTATTTACCCAAGGAAGAAGCAGAGCGACGTGGGTATTCAGAATATCTGCAGAGTATGTGGACCGTTTATATCGTTAAGTAATGCGAGTTTTGGGGGTAATGCGAGATGTCTAGATTAGCAGGTTTTCATGGGAAATGCCGCGATCCTGAGCTGATGCAGCAGGAGTGGACCAAGCAGTTGGCGCAGCTGTGGCCGTTAACACTTAAGCAGCGGGCTTTTAAGGTTCGGGCCAATGCGGGCATGGGATGGATTGGCAAAGCGACAGCAAACTTAGCTTTTAAAGAAGGTTGGTTAGTCGTAATGGACGGAACCCTGTTCAACCGTGCAGAATTTCCGACGGGTGAAACAGATGCTGAGCGCATTTTGCATGCCATTAAAAATGGGGGAGTTGAAAATACCCTTAAACGCATTAATGGAGATTTTGCTCTTGCTATCTACAACGTTGTTTCTGATTGTGTGTGGTTAGCGCGTGATCGGTTTGGGACAAAACCTTTGTATTATGCGAATACGTCTAATGGAATCATTTTTGCATCTTCGATTCAATTCCTATTAGGGCATCCGGATGTGAATGCCTCAATTGATGAGGATTGGGTCACACGTTATGCCGGCAGTCATTACCGATTGATTGACAGTGTTTCTGAGCAAACACCCTTTGAAAATATTCACCAAGTACCAGCAGCACACTTTGTGAAGAGTAAAGAAGGACAGACACGGGCTTTCAGTTATTGGAAACTTGAAGAACAAGGGGACCTTAAAGGCTCTTGGAGTGATCTAGCGGATCAATATAGAGAGTTACTGTTGGATGCAGTACGGCTGAGGTATCAAGCGGCTGATAATCCGGCATTCACTTTGTCTGGAGGTATGGATTCTTCGTCAGTGCTCGCTTCGGCTGTGCATTTGACTCATGAGAAGCAAACGGCTTATTCGACGGTTTACAGTGATCGGACGTTTGATGAACGTGAAGATATTGAAACTATCCTGGGTTCCTGTGTTTCGGATTGGCGCACGGTGCCTGTTGATGAGCCGAATTTGGTAGAAGAGATTGAGCGGATGGTAGCCGCGCACGGAGAGCCGGTCGCGACAGCGACTTGGTTGTCTCATCAGCGTTTGTGCGAGCGCGTTGCTGCAGAAGGCTATGGCAGTTTATTTGGCGGTTTGGGTGGCGATGAATTGAATGCCGGGGAATACGAGCATTTTCTTTACTTTTTTGCTGACCTAAAAGCTGAAGGGCAAGATGCTCTGCTGAATAAGGAAATCGCTGGCTGGGTGAAGCACCATGATCATCCGATTTATAAAAAAAATCATCACACAGTAGAAGATTTTTTGGTGCGGTGTGTGGATTTGACGCGAGAAGGGTGTTGTTTGCCAGACCGTAAACGGATGTATCGCTATTTGGATGCCCTAACGCCTGCGCATAAATCAGTATTGGTGCATTTTGAGCCTGAAATGGACACTCCTTTTAAGAGTTATTTGAAAAATAGGACTTATCAGGATATTTTTCGCGAAACTTTACCCTGTTGTTTGAGGGCAGAAGATAGGCAGACAGCAGCTTTTGGACTGGAAAACTATTTGCCCTTTTTGGATCATCGTTTGGCGGAATTCATGTTTCAGATTCCTGGAACTTTAAAGTTCCGTAATGGAGTCGGAAAGTTTTTACTTAGAGAAGCGATGCGAGGTGTGTTGCCTGAATCAACACGGACGCGTATTAAGAAAACAGGTTGGAATGCTCCTGCACATCAGTGGTTCACTGGTGGTGGCGCTCAGTTGTTACAGGCTTTAATTCACTCCCCGGAATTTCGTGCAGCACGTTATTATGATAAAAGAGTGCTCGCAAAATTGATTGATGAGCATGTTGCCATTATTGAAGATGAAGAAGTGAAAGACAATCACATGATGTTTTTCTGGCAGCTATTGAATTTGGAAATTTGGCTGCGATGGGTAGAGCGACAGCAAAACAGTCGTAATGCCTGGACTTATAGGGAGACTGAGCATGCAAGCTCCTTTTCTAGTCGGTGACAAAGTGTATCTGCGTGGGGTGACGCAGAATGATGTGGGTGAAAAATATCTGCGATGGATGAATGATCCTGAAGTGACACGGTACATGGGCTGGCGTGCCTTTCCTTCGTCTAAACAGGCCATTTCGGATTACATCGCCTCTCAACACAATTCACACAGCTTGTTTTTAGCGATTGTCGATAAATCAACAGATGAGCATGTGGGCAATGTTCACTTGGGGCCTATCGATTGGGTGCATCGTCGCGCTGAGTTAGCGATGCTTCTGGGTGAAACCGATTTTTGGGGTAAAGGATACATGAGTGAGGTGTTTGAGCTTGTCACGCAGCATGCATTTCAAGTGCTTAACCTTCACAAATTAAAAGCAGGTACCGAGTCGGGAAATATTGGGGCTCTGAAAGTGTTTAACAAGGCGGGATGGGTAGAAGAAGGCCGCCTAAAAGCCGAGACTTACCGAGAAGGCGAGTTTAGGGATATGGTTTTGTTTGCTAGTTTCTGCAACCGTGAAAATGGATAAGAGGAAGATATGAAAGTAGTCGCTATTGTTGAAGCACGTCTGTGTTCTGAAAGATTACCAGGAAAAGTGTTGTTGCCCATTGAAGGGCGTCCAGCATTAGAGTGTTTGTTGGAACGTTTAAAGAGAGTGAAAAATGTGGATGAGATTGTATTGGCCACAACGAAGAACCCAGCCGATACGGCACTGGCTTCTCTTGGACGACGTTTGAATATCGAGAGTTACCGGGGTTCAGAAGATGATGTGATGGGGCGAGTGCTTGAAGCCGCTCAAGAAGCTGAAGCGGATGTGATTGTTGAAATTACAGGGGATTGTATTTTGCTTTCGCCCGAATTGTTAGAAGCTGCAATTGATGAATACAAGCAGGGTGATGTGGATATCCTCACTAACACCAAGCAATTATCGTATCCGCAGGGTGTTGATGTGCAAATCTTTTCAGTGAAGTTGCTTGAAGATGCTTATGAAAAGACTCAAGATCCAGCACATCGTGAGCATGTCAGTCTTTATTTCTACGAGAATGAACATGCTTATCGCATTAAGCACCTGCAGGCTCCAGAAGAATATCGAGCTCCTGAATACCGTTTTCAATTGGACTATTTGGAAGACTATGAATTTTTGCGGGCTGTCTATCGCCATCTCTATCCTGAGAACCCACATTTTGATTTGAAGGAAATTTTTGAATTGCTCAAAGACAAGCCGGGTTTGGTGACCATCAACAAAGACATGCAAGAAAAACCGGTGCGAGGCTAAGTTCATGGCTTTGTATTCGACTGCTGTAGTCGGATTGGGCAATATGGGCATGCGTTATGCTTTTGATGAGCGCATGGTTGCTCAGTATCCTCATCCTGCTCATGTGAGTGCTTTGCGTGTGCACAAACGGTCTAGTTTTATGGCAGGTTGTGAGATTGAAACGAAGCGATTGCAAGAGTTCCGACGTGCATACAGTGATGCGGGAGCTTATGCAGATGTGCGGCTGATGTTGGCAGATGAAAAACTGGATCTTGTTTGTGTCAGCGTGCCTTCTGTGCAACAGGCCCGCGTCGTTCAGTTGTTGATTGAAGCCAAAGTGCCCATGATTCTTTGTGAGAAACCCTTTACAGAAAATGCTGAGCAAGCCCGCAAGCTCATGCGTGAGGCTAAAGAGGCGGGGGTTTCTTTGCTTGTGAATTATTGGCGCCGTTTTGATGCGTCTCATCAAGAGGTCGTGCGATGTATCAAAGATAGTGATATAGG
>JAJDCC010000033.1 GCA_029261015.1 Candidatus Omnitrophota bacterium
CAGCATCTACATCTGAGTTAGGCGTCTTCCTTTGAAAGTTCGCTAGATCCGCTCTGGTTTCAGAAAATAACCAAGTATCGCCTATACGCTGTTGCCTGAAGTTCGCTGTCACCTGAGGCAAGACTTCATCCACAGCATCAAAACGATTCATCCGCTTGCGCACCAAACCACTATACGTAGCGATGTCCGTATTTTTTACAACCGAAATAAAACTTTCCGGCCTGTCATCTTCGACCACCTCATCTCTAAACAAAAAATCCTGCCGAAAATTTTTATCACTATATTCTTGGATATCCGTGATCACCGTGGTGTCTTCATCGGGTCTCCATTGATGACGCCACAACACTCGGTAACGTTGACCATCGGCCCCCTTGGGCAAGGCGCCAACGGGTTCAGTTTTATTAGGCTCATCGTTGTAGTAAACCTTTAACAACCCTTTACCATAATCTGTCGAGTCCATTTCATAATCCAAACCAACCCCTAAACCAAAATTCTCACGGTAATCGGCCTTGTATGTCACTTGGTGCCCTTCATGATTGGGAATTTCTTGACGATACCCCATTAACGCATACATACCCCAAGGCTTACGCTTACCCGGCACAATAAAAAAAGGCGATCTTTCTTGAGAAAAGGAGACCCAAGGCAAAAACAGTATAGGGGCCTTGCCTACCATAAAAGCAACATTACGCGCACGCGCAAACTTGTCTTTTGAAAATGCTATAGCTTTTCCACCCTTAAATCGATAGTGAGGAGGGTCATGCGAGCAAGATGTTAAATGCCCCCCTGAAACCTCATAAACACCCTCAGCAATGTGCTCAACAACAGTTCCATGTTCAAACCATGGAGGCGTATGCACAGTACCCTGCAGAAATCGGCCTTTTTTGGTTTTGTAGTTGTAATGCACTTGCTCTGCACGAAATTCCTGCGAGCCCTGTTTTAATCGGACACCGCCCTCAGCATAAACATCCCCCGTATCGGTAAACAACACCAATTCATCACACCACAAAGTCCCATCGTCAAATAGTACTTCCACATTCCCTTCAGCTACTGCCCGGCTCTGATCTTGTGTGACATGCATTTGATCCGCATTAATACGCACAGGTTGTTCTGCAGGGGCAATGATAGGCTCATCAGCTGTTTCAACAGCCTCTAGCTCAGGACTGACAGCCTCATCGGTGGAGACAAGAGATCGTTTCTTTTCGGGTGAAACTACAACTGGTTGTTCGGCCTGCTGTTCAACCGGGGAGATTGGGGTTACTTTTTGAGGCTTTTTCTTTTTTTGAGGTTTCGCTTTCACCTCTTTTTTAGGTTTTTCTTCCGGGGTCACTTTTATTAATTGATTTTGAATTTCTTCGCGCCACTCTTTAGCCTCTTCATCATGACGCTTATCTCTACGTTTAAGGCCATCCCGTAGCTGTTTTTGCTGTTCTGATTCATGATCCAAACGCTCATGCAATCGCAGATACTGTTCTTCAGAAATTGCTTCAATAGGTGCATCTTCCTGTAATCGCACCCGGCACATTTCCTGATAAAGATTTGCCCAAGCATCGTCAGGCTGAAGTGTGAGGATTTTATTGATGTAGAGAAGAGCCTGTGCGTAATCGCCTTGCTTATAATACGCTTTAGCTTTATCCCAAATATCTCCAGCAACGACATCTGCATTGGTGTCATCTACTGGGTTTTGGGGACGTCCACCTGCCAAAGCAGTTAAGGGTGCTCCCATCACTGCAATGACAAAGCTAATCGCAAACACAAATACTTTTCTTACCAGGAAACGACTGTCCCTTGGCATCCAAGTCCTAGTTTGATTAGGATCGAGCATCAATGGAAGGCGGTCTCTTTATAGAATCAGGTAATTTATCCCAATCCTTCATAAATTGATCTAACCCTCGATCCGTTAGCGGATGTTTTACTAATGCGTCAAGCACTTTGAACGGAATGGTCACAATATCTGCACCAATACGAGCTGCTTCCAAAACATGTAAAGGATGCCTGACACTTGCCACTAAAATTTCTGTTTCAAATTGGTAGTTATCATAAATCTGGCGAATATCCTGGATTAACTGCATGCCTTCAGTTCCAAGATCATCCAACCGACCTACAAATGGAGAGATGAAATAGGCACCGGCCTTTGCGGCCAGTAACGCCTGGTTAGCTGAGAAACATAAAGTCACATTAACACGTATATTTTCGCTACTGAGTGCACGCGTTGCTTTGAGACCTTCTTTGGTCAGGGGACATTTTACAATAATATTGGGGTGAAGCTTAACAAAGGTTCTACCTTCATTCACCATTCCTTCGGCATCCAGTGACGTTGTCTCCATACTGATGGGGCCGTCGACAGTTTCACAAATTTCTTTAAGCAATTCAAAAAAATCTGTATTCTCTTTAGCCACTAAAGATGGATTTGTTGTCACTCCATCAATAGCACCCCAACTCGCTGCCTCTTTAACTTCTTTAATGTCAGCTGAATCCAAAAAAATTTTCATACGAAAAAACTCCCCTTACCTAAGGATTTTGCAATTTGAGTTAGTCAGACTAACATGGAACGCTCTCACTCTCAATACAATTTCTGCCTTTGTCTTTTGCTCTAAGCAATGCTTTATCTGCTCTATCTATAAATGTTTCCAGGTTATCTTCATCATGTAAAGCCGTTATGCCCATACTTACCGTTTGACTGATTAACTCATCGTAAGCTTGTATTGCATGAATCTCAACCATTTGTCTTAAACGTTCTATCACAGGCAAAGCCTGATCCAAATCCGTTTCAACAAACATAAGCACTAATTCTTCTCCGCCATAACGACCAATCAAATCAATATCACGTAGATTTTTTTTCAGCAGCTGAGCCACTTCTCTTAAAATGACATCACCAATGAGATGGCCATAGGTATCATTTTTTTGTTTGAAGTGGTCAAGATCAATCATGCATAAAGTACATGACAATCCTTGGCGCTTTGACCGCTCCAATTCTTTTTGGGCAAGCTCTAAGAAATGCCTGCGCACAAAAATCCCTGTCAACGCATCCACAGTTGCCAAAGATTCGACTCTTTGATAAAGACTGACTCTCTCAAGCTGCAAAGACAACTGGTTTACAATAGAAGCAAACATAGCTTCATATTTTTTAGCCAAACCTTCCATAGCTAAGATCCCAAACGGTCTATCATCGCGATAGAGTATGGACCAGACGCTCACAGGCTCCTCCAAACTCCAAAAAATTCCTGATTTTATTTCACTAGCAAAAGCCTTGGCCTGCTGAATCAACGCTAGATCTTTTTCTTTAAGTTTTCCATAATTCAATACAGCCTCTTCTGCTCGCACGACGCACATCACTTGCTGAGGATCCCACTCTATCCATCGAATACTTTGAGCAGGGATTCTATCAAGACCAGCTTTTAGAAAGGTGCGGCACAGAGATTCAGTAGACATCGCTTGTGAAGTGAGTTTGGTCACATCATACACATCCGTCACCTGATTAATCTGACTTTCTAATTTGTCTGCGGCATCATGCATTGCAGAGACATGGCGAGTCACTTCAGCTAACTGTCGCATTTTATTAGCTTCTTTAGCCTGTAATGCTCTGACCACTTTAACTTGATGCTTTTTACCTGTGAAAAGAAATAATGGAGTCACTCCCAAAACGCCCCATTGAGCAAAACTGAACAAATTTTCAATATCCAATGGCAAGGTTAATCCGCTGAATACCAGAAAGCTGACCCAGCTGATAAACAACCAAGATCGCCTTCCCCAAAGAGCCAAAAGCAAAATCACAAACCAAAATGCTATGACGGCATGCATACGCGATTCCTTCCCGCATGCTTAGCGGCATACAACTGCTGATCTGCTGATCGAATCAATTCTAAATCAGAATGGCCTTGTTTAGGGTAAAGCGCAACACCAATGGACACGGTGACTTTACGCTTTAAACGTCCCCGCCCTTCCTTAAATTTACTTTCTATATTTCTGCGAAGATTTTCAGCAAGCTGCAATACTTTTTCATGATCCACATTAGGCACAATCACAGAAAACTCTTCGCCACCAAACCGTGCTGCCAATGCGTTTTCAGGAATAGACTCTTCAATAATTGTTCCTAAGGTCTTTAATATCAAGTCTCCTGCCATATGACCAAAGGTGTCGTTGTATTTCTTAAAATGATCGACATCAAGCATCAATAAAGCGAATGAATCCCCAGACTTCTCAGATCTGTAAATGGCCTCATTCAACTCTTCCATAAAAGGCCTTCGTAACATTAACTCTGTCAGGCCATCTGTGGTTGCCAAATGTTGTGTTCTTTCAAATAGTTGTGCATTTGTGAGCGCTACACCAGATAAATCCATCAAAATATCTAATAGGCGTAAATCATCCTGACCATAACTATCCGGCTGACTTGACTCAAGCAATAAAACTCCAGCCACACTTTGCCCAGGAACTATAGGACAAGCCATAACTGAACGGACTCGGCTAAGTCGCCCCCCTGCAAATGAAAAGCGAAAATCTTTCTTCACATCTTCAATCAACAAGGGACGCTGATGTTTCAAAACATAATGTTCAAATTGATCATTAATATTTGAGGGTTGCACATAATCTTCGTCATTCGGCAGAACAGCCGCCAACTCTAGCTCGTGCGTTTCACTACTTAACAGTTTTAAATAACAAGCATCTGATTTTCCAATCAGCTGGAACACCCGTTTCACGACCAGGTTAGCTACCGATTGAACATCATTTAAAGAAGTTAACGCTTCGGCTATAGACTGAAGCTCATGATATCGGTTGTATTTTCTACCAAGGGCCTTCCGGACACTTTCGGCTTGACGATAAAGCAACTCTTTCTCCGTGCTCTGCTCATTCATCAAAGTCATAGATTGTTCATAATGCAAACAACGTTGAATATACCGACGCTTGAGTCGATAAGCCACAAAACTGTAGCCTGCTAAGAAGATGAGGATAGTTAAATAAAGCCTGTTATCGCTATAGATCCACACAGAGAAAATATAGACGAGATTATGGGCCGCGATAAACACACCACCCCACAAACGATAAACAAACCAGGCGTATGCAGACAAACCCACCAATACATAGACAAGAAATTGGACAACATGAGGATTGGGGGTCCCATAAAGCAGGAACCTCCCAAGAAATGCCGAAGATAAAGCTAGAATAATAGGATAGACCCAACGCTTCATCGTCGTTAAACGCCTCTAGCTTTTGGGATCAAAAAAGCTCTTTAGGCTATAGCTTCTTCTGTCGCAGGATCAAAGAAATGCGCCTTGCCCATATCAAAGACAACATCAATTTCCTGATTCACCTCAGGATGATTGCTGGGTCCGACACGAGCCACCAACTGCTGCTTC
>JAJDCC010000034.1 GCA_029261015.1 Candidatus Omnitrophota bacterium
GTGCCCGCCATTGCTAAGCGGGGGCCCATCACAGTAGCCATCAGTACAGGGGGTATCAGCCCTTCGCTGGCCAAGTTGCTCAAGACCGAAATCCATGGATTGATCGGCCCAGCCTATGGCCAAATGGCTAATCTCTTAAAGGGGCTTCGAGGCATCGCCAAGCAGCGCCTGCCGCGGTATAATGACCGCAAACGTTTTTTTGGGGAATTGACCCAGGGGCAGGTCTTTGAGTTGGTGCGACGGGGCAAGGTGCAAGAAGCACGACGCCGAGCCAAGACGCTTTTGGATCAATATATAAAGCAGACAAAAAAGTAGTGGGCATAAGTACCTTACTTGAATGATCCAAATACACATTATTTTTACTCTATTGAGTTACGCTATTTTCCTGGTCGCATGTCTGGCCGGGGTGCTTTTTTTGGTCCAAGAGCGATTGCTTAAGCGTAAGCAAGTCGGTTCTTGGATTTTTCGTTTACCCTCACTTGAGGTGCTCGATAATTTGAATCTTTACGCATTGGGTTTGGGTTTTATTGCTTTATCCATTGGCGTGCTTTTTGGGTTTTTAGGCATTTACCATGAGCTGGGTTATTGGTGGACAGGCGACATTAAGCAATACTTGTCTGTCGGTTTATGGGGATGGTATTTGATTGTTTGGTGGATTCGGTTACGCTCGACGCTACGTGGTAAGCGCGTGGCTTTGCTGAGTGTTTTAGGATTCACATTGGTTTTGTTTACAGTGATAGAAGCAGGCATGTGGCAGTCTTCGGCACATCCTTATGTTGATACCAGGGTTTAATTTCAGTTCATGGCGCACATTGTTGTCGTAGGCCTAAATTTTAAATCAGCTCCAATTGCTTTGCGAGAACGCTTGGCGTTTCCACAAGATAGTTGGTCGTCGTTGTATCCTAAAATTCAACAGCAAGTAGGCGTGCAAGAAACAGCAGTGCTCTCTACATGCAATCGTGTTGAATTGTATACCTCTACAGACAATATGGCTGCGGCTCCAGATCGTTTGCATGATTTTTTGATCGACCACAGTCGCATGACGGCCAGTGAGGTGAAACCTGCGCTGTATACATACACACAACCTCAGAGTGTGCAGCATTTATTCACTGTGACCAGTGGTTTAGATTCGATGGTAGTGGGTGAAAGCGAAATTCAGTATCAGGTCAAGAAAGCTTATGAACATGCTAAGTCTGAAGGGGCCACGGGTAAATATCTGAATGTGCTATTTCAGAAGGCACTCAACGCCGCTAAATCAGTGCGTACTGAAACCGGCATTGGACGTATTTGTAATTCAGTAGGAACCGTATCGGTAGACCTAGCGCAAAAAGTTTTTGGTTCGTTAAAAGGAAAGTCTGTTTTGTTGTTGGGGGCTGGTGAAATGGCTCAATCAACATTAAAAAGATTGGCGATACGAGGTTCGGATCATATTGCCATCATCAATCGCTCACAAGAACGGGCTGAGCATTTAGCGCAACAACATGGTGGTGTGTATTATTTGTGGCATCACTTAGAAGAAAAAGCAGCGCAAGCCGATATCATCATTTGCTCGACAGCGGCTCAGAGTGCCATCCTCACCAAGAAGATGGTTCAGGGGATGATGCAGTCACGCCACAATCGTGCTCTATACATTGTCGATTTAGGTGTGCCGCGCAATGTAGAAGTGAGTGTAGGTGAGCTCGATAATGTGTATTTGTTTAATGTCGATGATTTGCAGAAAATTGCCGATAAGAATGATTTGCAACAACAACAAGCAATTCTTGCTTCACAAAAGATCTTGCACCGTAAGGTAGAGCATTACCTGAATTGGTGGCAGGCGGAAACTTCACGATGCGCCCCCTCATCTTGGGAACGCGCGGAAGCCTCTTAGCAAAAACGCAGGCAGAATTTGTGCGTCAGCAGTGGCTCAGCGTTGATCCTTCATTAAAAATCGACATTCAGATTATTCAGACCAAAGCGGATCGTTTATCTGAAGAGCCTTTACATGCCTTGCCGGGTGAAGGGGTTTTTGTTAAAGAACTTGAGACGGCTTTGCTATCTCATGAGATTGATTTTGCGGTGCACAGTCTCAAAGATGTGCCGGTTGCTGTGACCCCAGGTTTGAGTTTTCCGGCGATCATGAAACGGCATGATGCACGTGATGCTGTGGTGGGGCCGTTTAAAGAGTTAGCAGCTATTCCGGCAGGATCGGTGATCGGAACGTCGAGTTTGCGTCGCCAGAGTCAGCTTTTGGCCGTGCGCCCTGATTTAAACATGAAAGACATTCGTGGGAATGTCGATACGCGTTTACGCAAATTAGACGAAGGACACTATGATGCGATTGTATTGGCAGCAGCAGGGTTGATTCGACTGGGTTTACAAAAACGCATTGCGTTTTTATTGGAGCCTGAAACGATGTTGCCTGAACCAGGGCAAGGGGCTTTAGCGATTCAAGCGCGTGCGGATGATCATGCATTGTGCCAGTCTCTGGATTCATTGAACGATGTGGACACTCAAAATTCTGTGGCTGCAGAGCGTGCCTTTTTAGAAGATTTAGGCGGCGGGTGTCGTGTGCCGATTGCGGCTTTAGCCACGTGTCATGACGGTCGACTTGAAATGGATGGAGCGGTGGTGGCACAAGACGGTAGCCAAACGTTGAGACACCAATTGCAGGGATCAAGTGATGATGCTGTGGCTATGGGACGCCAACTCGCTAAGCAATTAATCGATCAAGGGGCTTTAGCGTTACTTAACGCATAACCCGGATACAATTATCAATTTTTTTTGCGCCTGTAGCTCAGTTGGATAGAGCGTCTGCCTCCGGAGCAGAAAGTCGTGCGTTCGAATCGCGCCAGGCGCATTTTTTGTAATGTAGAGGGTTTATTCTAGTGAAGAGTACTGGTTTTGTTTCTATAGTGGGCGCAGGTCCTGGTGACCCTAAACTGTTAACACTCAAAGCACTTGAGGCATTGCAACAAGCTGAAGTGATTTTGGTGGACCGTTTGGTGTCCAAATACATTTTGGAACGTGCTGCTAAAAAAGCAAAAATTGTTTATGCAGGAAAAGCTCCCGATGGTGCCCGGCAATCCTTTAAAACGCAGCAAAATATTAATGCCAAACTGATTGAGTATGCCAAGCAAGGTAAAAGAGTCGTGCGCCTTAAGGGCGGTGACCCTATTTTATTCGGACGAGGAGCAGAAGAAGCTCAAGCACTCGCTAAAGCAAAAATACTTTTTGAGATCATTCCAGGCATCAGTTCAGCTATTGCTGCTCCTGCTTATGCAGGTATCCCAGTGACTCATCGCGATCATGCCTCGTCATTTGCCGTGGTTACCGGACATGAACGCTTAAAAGATTCGGATTCCGTGGTTTTGCCTGAGGTGAAGGCGGATACTTTGGTGTATCTTATGGCGGTCAAAACGCTGTCTCGAGT
>JAJDCC010000035.1 GCA_029261015.1 Candidatus Omnitrophota bacterium
TGGTGTTTATAGATGGTATTGCACATGCGAAAGAGCAGAAAGACAGCCCACAAAAAGGCCAATAGTCCGGGAACTCCTAATTCAGCAGCTGTGACAAGATACATATTGTGTGCATCAATCCACTTATCTAAAGCTGCATACTCCCGAATGCGAAATGGAAACATGCCAAAACCCACCCCGTTAACAGGGTAGTGTTTGATCATCTCTATTGCACCCTTCCAAATGATGATGCGATGCCCTGCACTGGTATCCAGTTCTTCTTCAATATGAGACGATCCATACACCCCTGTAATGGTGGTATTTTTATCCTTAAAAGTAGCCCCCATTCGATAACGAATACCTTCAGGGAGAAACTGAGGGAACAAGACCAGCAGTCCCATAAGCCCCACTGCAGCTACGAACAGAGATTTTTTCTTAAAGAAAGCCATACCTAAACCGGCCTGCGCAAAAGCCAGGTAGGCCCCACGCGAAAAGGTCACCATGATGCCGCGAAAACACAGTAAGAATGGAATCAACATCGCCCAATACTTAGGTTTCTTGATGTTCTCAATCCAAAATGCGGCGTAGAAATACATGTAATAGACAAAGAAAGCCCCCAGAATATTGGGCTGGCCGGCAATCCCACCCACACGCGATTTATCAAAACTAGAACCTGCATTGCCTCGATAATCATTAATCGCCATCATCGCCGCAATCGTGACCCCAATCATGATGATGACGGAAATATTCTTCCATCGCTGTTTCTCCTTCACTAAATGAAAGAAAAGAAAATACACCAGAATAGGATCTAACCAACGCTTCATCATGTTAAAGGCATAGCCAAAGTACCAGTAATCCGCTGTCGCAAGGGCCTTCCCAAATGAAAGCACAGCCCAAAGAGCATAAATAAATACAGGGATATGCAATTTGTGAAACTCAAAACCCGTTTTCCCTGTGGCTGAATTAGTAAACCAACTCCACAAAATAATCACAAAAAGCATGTTGGTGAGATTTAGGGCCATCATCAAACCGCCAAAGTCCCCGGCGAGCATCTTACTAAATGGCAGGTAAGCCGTTAAGACATACAGCGGCCACTGTGGATTCTTCATACCGGCAAAAAATAGAAAGAGGAAACCCACAGCACCGCCTAAGCCCAAAACGGCTGGATGCACGTGACTTTCACTTGAGATAATGAATCCCATAGCCAGCATGACCAGCATCATGATGAAGAATGTTTTGCGTGAGAATGGCTGATCTTCGCCAGCAGCAATAGCAGCCGCATTAGCAGAATCATTACCTTTGCGCTTACGTCTCAATAACTGATTTGATTGGGGTATTCTAAAACCACTGTCGCTATCGTCTCTACCCGGTCTCCTACGCACCATGATTCACCCTCTCATTGAGTAGATTTGCATAAAGGTCTGATAATTGATTGGCCAATTTTTTCTGGTCAAATAAAGCCTTAGCACGTGAGGCTCCAACAGAGCCCATGTGATCCCGTAATGCTTGATCTTTAATTAAAATTTCCAATTGATTGGCCAAAGCCTCTTCATCTCCCGGCTCAAAATGATACCCACTTTGTCCATGTAAAATCAGTTCTTTAATACCACCAACACCTGTGGCAATAACAGGTTTCGACAAAGACATCGCTTCAAGAATAGACGTACCAAATCCTTCAATATAATGTGAAGCTTGCACTGCAATATCAAATGCCGCAGTTAAATTATAGACATCATCCCGCCAGCCAGTAAAAACCACACGATCCGGAATCCCCATATCCTGGGACATCAGCTTAAGCTCATTCAAAAAAGGTTCTCCAGATTTCGGGTCCCCGCCGACAATAATCAATTTTAATCGTGGATATTTACCTACAAGCAATGACATCGCCTTAAGCAGTGTTCTCTGCCCCTTATTCGGCACTAAACGACTCACATTCCCCAATACAATTTCATCTTCAGTAATAGCCAATTTAGCACGTTCTTCTGCAGGGATAGGCGGTTTGCTGATTTGAGAAAAATCAATTCCATCGTAAATCACAGAACTGTGATTCTCTGGAAAACCTTCTTTTATATAAAACTCCCGCCCTACATTAGAAATCACTATGAAGTGGTCCACTAATCTGATCAGGGCTTTTTCCATACGCGTTAGAGCACGAATTCCCCGCATGTGCACCAAACATTTAGTGTGAGTCATTTTACTCGCTAAAATACTCATCCAATGCGAATACAACTCATTATTGATATGGACAAGATCCACTTTCTCTCTTCGAATCAATTGCATCATATCCCAAAGAGCTAAGACTTTATTCAATCGCACTGTCTGAATACCTGCTTTGCGAATTCGCTCAATACCTAATCCTTCATGTAAGTGCGCAACAATCGGACGGTATTGTGTTTTGTCTAACCAGCGCAGTAAATGCCCCAAACAAACCGCAGACCCACCAAAACCAGACCCTGTTTCTACATAAAGAATCGTTCTCATTGGTCAGTGCTCGGTTGTATTTTTTTTAGCTTTAAAATCGTCGCTAACTCATGCCCCATCGAAGCATCGAAGCGCATGATCGCACCACCATAAACCAGTACACTGGCAATACACACTACCAACAACCACAGCAAAGAGGTTTCTGTAGCTTCAAATAGGTATATGCGTAAACTTTGAATAACAACAAGCGTGACAATTAAAAATCCTAAACTGATCAGCGTTGGCGCTAACTGTTGGCCCACTTCTTTCATCCCTAAACCAATATGCTTCATCACTAATATCAAACCTAAACCACAAGCCACTGATGTTGAAATCACTACAGCAAAAGCAGTCCACGCTAGATTTCCTGTTTGTGATAAATAATAAGCACCCATAGCCAAAACCAAAAATTGTATCGCATTCAAACCAAATACCGCCTTTGATCGGCCACACCCCATTAGAATAGGATCAATCCCTACCCTCACAGCCTGTAATATCCCTGCAATCGCCAACACTCTTAAAACAGGAGCCGCTTGCACCCAACGCTCACCATAAAAAACATACAGCAGGTCATGCGGAACACAAATAAAGAGCAAGGACAAAGGTGTTGCGCACAAAACTAAATATTTTAGTAATTTAAGAAACCCGGCCTTTAATCTCTGGGGATCTCCCTGAACTTCTGAAAAAGCAGGAAAGGCCACCTGATACAACCGTAAACTTAACTGGGAGGTCACCAAATTAGCCAAACCCAAACACAAAGTGTAATACCCTAACTGTGTCGCGCCCATCCATCGTCCAATCACCACACGATCCACATTGGCTG
>JAJDCC010000036.1 GCA_029261015.1 Candidatus Omnitrophota bacterium
CTAAAGCAAGTAAGGGTCGATAGCGTTTGCCACCAGAAAACACACTGTAACGCATTGCTGCATGCAGTTGTTGCGGAACAAGTCTTTCATCCGGCAAGGCTTTTGCGAGTGCACGATCCACACTGCGCGTTAAATTATCGATTCGCCCTTGTACCGACACAGTCATTTCGGCACTGGTCCTACGCCTCATCCTCGAGGTCGCGCCCCTCAACATTCGCATCGTCGTCATCAAAAGGGATAAATTCCGGTTTTTCGTCCTGTTGAATGAGAACTTCCACTTTCTTTTGCGCCTTTTCAATTTTCGCTAAAAGTTGGCGCGCCAGTTTGGTGCCTTCTTCGAACTTCTTTAAACGGTCTTCAAGACCCAGTTCTGAGGCGTCCAATTCGTGAACGAGCTCCTCCAACTTGGCCAAACCATCCTCGTATTTTATCTCAGCCATGCTCAAGACTCCACTGTCGATCTGTTCTTTTTCACTTCTTCGACCCGGCTGACTATTTTGCCTTGGTCGATTAAGGTCTCAATCTGCTCTCCAACCTTGATTTCACGGGCATTTTTGATGATTTTGCGCTCTGGCAATTTGAAGCTGATGCTGTACCCTCGCGAGAGCACTGCCAGCGGACTCAGGGCGGATAATCGTCCTGCTAAGGCCTGAAGCCGCGACATATCGGTCTGCAGACCATGCCGTGTGCGTTGTTTGAGCTGCTCAATCCCCTGCATCAAACGCTGCTGATAGACCTTCAACTGATGACTGGGATGCAATAGCCTAAGGCGTCCAGTGAGTGCTGTCAAATCCACGCGACAATCATCGAGCGCTTGCAGCATACCATCACGCAGCGCTTCAATCAGCTGATCGCCTTGGTCCAGCAAAATCTGCTGTTCATTCACTAGAAATTTGGCTGCGTCAGTGGGGGTAGATGCGCGCATATCCGCTACATAGTCAGCAATCGTCCAGTCATCCTGATGCCCTACTGCAGAAATAATCGGCAAAGCAGAATCCGCAATCGCCCGCACCAATGGCTCTTCATTGAAAGCCCAGAGGTCTTCAACGCTGCCACCTCCGCGCCCCACAATAAGCACCTCAGCCAGCTGATGTGCATTGGCATAAGCAATCGCACGCGCTACTTCTTGTGCCGATCCCTCTCCTTGAACCTTAACCGGTAAGACGCGCACATGAAAACGATCGCGCAATTTAGAAACCATATCATGCACCGCAGACCCTGTACCCGACGTGATCACGGCTACGGTTTGCGGAAAACGTGGAATCGGTCGTTTGCGTGCCTCTTCAAACAATCCTTCAGCCTCTAACTTTTTCTTCAACTGCTCAAAGGCCAGTTGCAAAGCCCCCGTCCCCTGAGGCTCAACGCGTTGAACCAAAACTTGATACTGTCCTCTGCCTTCATACGTCGTGATTTTGCCTGCCACCAACACTTTCATGCCATCTTCAAGTTTGAATTTGAGATTGCGATTGGCATTGCGGAAAAACGCACACGGCAATAACAGGCGTTGACCAAACCGATCGGTTTCTTTTTCATCGACTAAACTGAAATAAATGTGACCGGACGCAGGATAGCTACAATTCGACAGCTCACCTTCCATCCAAATCGTAGCCGGAAATTGCGCTGCAATGACATCACGAATACGACGCACCACAGTAGCTACAGTATATGCTTTGGGCTTATCGATTTTTTTGACTGTCGATTTCTTTGTTACCGTTTTTTTGGGAAGATCAAATAAGGTGAGTTCAGACATCTAATGTTTCCGTAATCCGTTCTATCTTGAGTGTTTTACCAGTCGTTTCATCCACATCCACAATCAACCCACGCAATTGCACATTGCCCACAGCCACATCGGAATGCCCCCCAATGCCCGTCAGAAATTTTTGCATAATCTGAGGAACTTCGCGACCAATCACCGAATCATATGGCCCTGTCATTCCAACGTCAGTCAGGTAACCCGTTCCTTTGGGCAATATGCGCTCATCTGCCGTAGGGATATGCGTGTGTGTTCCAAAAATACAGGAGACCTTACCATCAAAGTACCAACCAAGCGCTACTTTCTCACTGGTTGCTTCAGCATGAATATCCAAAATAATCACAGACGTTTCTTTCTTTAACACTTCAAGCTCTCGCTCAACCGCGCGAAACGGACAATCCAGCACAGGCTGCATGAATACACGCCCCATGACATTGATGATGCCCACTTTTTTTCCGTTTAACGTTTCAATCACCGTTGCCCCTTTGCCTGAAACCTCATCAGGATAATTGGCTGGGCGAATGATACGAAAATCTCGGTCGAGTAATTCGTGCGCTTCTTTGTTGCGCCACACATGATTCCCTGAGGTTAAACCATCAACACCTGCACGAAACAAATCATCGGCAATCGCTGTGGTGATGCCTGCACCATGCGATGCATTTTCACAGTTTGCGATCACACAATCCAACTGATGCTGCTCCCGCAATGCGATGAGTTTTTCTTGCACAATTTTACGGCCAGGTTTGCCGACTATATCACCAATTAATAATATTTTCATTTAGCGCGCATATTCAACTGAACGGGTTTCTCGAACTACAGTAATCTTAATTTGTCCTGGATACTCAAGTGAATGCTCCACCTTGCGCTTTATTTCGCGTGCTAATGAAATGGCTTCTAAATCAGTCACTGTATCGGGTTCAACAATCACACGCACCTCACGTCCGGCTTGAATCGCATAGGCTTTATCCACACCTTGAAATTGATCGCACAACCCCTCAAGGGTTTTTAATCGCTTAATGTAATTTTCTAAGGTGTCACCACGTGCTCCAGGACGTGACCCACTGATCGCATCGCCGACTATCGTAAGCACAGCCATTGCTGATTTAGGCGGAACGTCTTCATGATGCGCTTCAATAGCATGCACAACCTCTTCACTCTCACCATATTTGCGCGCCAGCTCAGCGCCAATAATGGCATGAGGCCCCTCTACTTCGTGGCTCACTGCCTTTCCAATATCATGAAGCAACCCGCAACGCTGTGCCATTTTCACATTCAACCCTAGCTCAGCCGCAACCATGCCACACAAATAGCCTGTTTCTTTAAGGTGAGACAAAACATTCTGGCCATAACTGCTTCGATAGCGTAATCGCCCCATTAAGCGGACTAGTTCTGTATGAATGCCTTCAAGATGAAATTCATCGACAACTTCTTGCCCGACCTTGATTAAATGCTGATCAAACTCACGGGTCTTTTGATTGACCACTTCTTCGATACGTGCCGGGTGAATACGCCCATCACTCATCAATTGCTCTAATGATTGCCGCGCAATCTCACGTCGTACCATATCAAAGCAGGATAATGTGACGGTGTCCGGAGAATCATCCACAATCAAATCACAACCCGTCGCATTTTCAAAAGCACGAATATTGCGCCCTTCACGACCAATAATGCGCCCCTTCATCTCTTCACTCGGCAAGGAAACCGGGCAAGCGGTGGCTTCAATCGTATAATCTGCTGCGTAGCGTTGCATGCTGTTCAGTAGGATTTTACGGGATAACACATCGGCCTGTTGTTTGGTTTCATCCTCAACACGCTTGATGATCATTCCAGATTCCGAACGGCATTCTGTTTCGATACGCGCTAACAATAAATCTTTTGCCTGCTGCACATCCATATTGGCCACCGTGCGCAGCTGCTGTTTTTCTGACTCAATCAATTCGGCCAGTTCGGCCTTCTTTTCTTGCAACTCTTGCTCGTGAGTTTGAATCAATAAGGACTTTTTCTCTAACGCCTGTTCTTTGTCATCTAAGGCTTTGAGCTTTTCATCCAAACGCTCTTCACGCTGATTTAACCGTTTCTCAAGCTGTAAAAACTCCTGACGCTGGTTAGCAGTGCTTGTCTCAAACTCATCACGTAACTTCAATAAGCGTTCACTCGCCTGTAGCTTGGCTTCATTAAGAATAGCCTCAGCCTTGCGTTGTGCCCCGTAAATACGTAAAGCATAACCTGCTACAAATGCAGCTATAGCGCTAATTAATGATATGAACAGCACACTAGCTTCCATGAAACGTGCCCCCCTTTGAAGGTTGGCCTCATCTGGTCCTAATAAAGAGTCGCCTAAACGACTAACACCTCATTCACAGGACAGTCATGTACATCAACAGGCAGTTGATCTAGAAGCTGAAAGTCATAAGCCAATCCAATGGTAACCGTGGATGGCTTAAGCCCAGAGAGAAAGCGGTCGTAGAAACCTTTACCATGGCCTAAACGATTGCCTGATCGGTCAAACGCTACACCAGGGACAAAAATCAAATCTAAAGCTTCGGGATTTACCGGGTCATTTTGACGCACTGAGGCTGTAGGCTCCAATACACCGAAACTTCCCGGGGTAAGGTCTTTCGTGAAATTCTTGATTTCATAGAGACAAAGACTTTGATTTTCAGTTTCTACATAAGGGACACTGACACGCTTATTCTGTTTTAACATCTGCTCGATCAGTTTCTGTGTCTGTACTTCATAAGATAAGGCAACGTAACAACACACTACGGTTGCTTGATTAAATTCCGATAAACGACTGACTTGATTGCATAGATCACTTTGTTTTTCTTCTTTTATAACACTATCTTGAGCCTGTAATCGTTCTAAAATTTGCTTACGTATTTCAGCTTTACTATTCATGAATTAAATGTGAAACACAAAACGGTGTTCTAAAGACTCCCCACTGAGACTCTTTAATTCATCACAGACATCTTGCAGAGTGACTTTTTCTAAAGAACTCATCAATCTTTCTTGAACACACCGCCACACAGCATAAGAAACGCAGCGTGAATGCTCTAACGCTTCCTGGTCTAACAGACTCGAATCCGTAGCATCTTCTTGCCAAAAAACTTCTCCGTCCAATAAACGCACCACATCAGCCATAGAAATGTCAGAAGGGTCCCGCGAGAGAAAATAACCGCCACGTGGACCTCGCACACTATCAATGAGTTCCCCCTTTTTGAGCCGATGCAATAACTGCTCGAGATAGGCGACAGAAAGGTTTTGACGTGTTGCGATAGATGCTGCGGATAAAGGAGTATGACCTGTAGAAGAGGCTAGTTCAGTAAGGGCTCGAATGCCGTATGTGGAACGTGTGGAAAGCTTCATTCACCCTAATCGTTTGTTAACAATGGATAAGTTGGACTTACATTTTGTAGTCTAATTTACCCTACTAATCTTGTCAACAATAACGTCTGGACAATTACTCTTGCCACCAAGCACCACGATCTGCTTCAACCGCCCAAGGAGTGAACGGTGGCATGTCGCCGTTAGCAAAGTCAGTGTCGTAGTCCCAGTTTCGAATTGGGGCTTGGTATTGAGATCCCCCATAAGCCCATGCCCCAGTGGCAATCGCGCTTTCCCACAACGCCACAAATGAACCCCGTATTTCAAGCTCTTTACCAGACCATTTTTCATGCAGGCGTGGATAGTTTTCTAGTCCGCCGTTATAGCCACCGGGAGTGGTGGCATCAATACCCGTAATGAAGGCTAGGTTGACATCTGTCTCGGCGGCAACACGACTCGATAGACCTGAAAAGCTATTCGTGTCATCCCAATCATTAGATAAAATGTTTACCGCATCACAAATGACCGCAGAAGGTTGTTTATCAATGACATTGTAGTCTCCCTGCACATAAACCGGTGCATCTGAAACAACAGTAACCCCTCCACTTCGCTCAATCTTTTTCCCATTTTTAAGACGTATGCCTGGTTGCCCCACCCCTGCGTCATTCCGTGTCGCATAAATCAAACCATTCGCCGGAAGATTATTGGTATAACTGGGAGCTCCATCTGCATCCGCATCTTCATAACCGGCAAGCTTGCGCATATCAATATCCGTCATCGTGACCCACTTGCCTTCACGATTATTGTAAAAACTGTTTGTGGTCGTCACCGTACCCACAGGAACATCAACGCCTTCAATGAGAGTCACACCACTGCTATTCACTATCTGTCCATTCACCACTTTTAATCCGGCTTTGGTGTCATAAAATCCGCCATTCTGTATGGAACCCACTTCTGGCGCTGAAAGCTGACCTACTCCATGATCGGCTGTTTTGACCGTCCCACCCCAAGTTGTTTGAGAATCATTGACCCAGTTTGCATCATTGCTGTCAAAATTATTCATCCCTACATAGGTACCTGGTGATCCTGCCACTTCAATCATCACCTCACCGGCTAAACTAGAGCCATCATCTTTCCGTTCGTTATAAATATTTCCCGCAGCATGTAAATACTCACTATCGATGGTAAACGTATTGTGCGTATCCAAATAGATGTCACTGTTACTGTGAATGCGTCCGGTTAAGTTCATATCAGCACCCGGCAACATCTCTAAATCCTGATCATAAAATACTGCATGCTGAAAAGTATAAACCAAGCGTCGTGTGATCATTTGATGTAAAGTCACGGTGATTCCAGGATTAATAGGGTGTTGAGCGGTGGCAGTGACACGATAATTTTTAACAATCACATTCATGCCATCAGCATCCTGCACCACACGATTGTTTGGCTCGGCTTCCTCAACAAATGCAGTAACCACAGCTCCTGCGGGAAAAGATGACGTTGCTGTGTAATTGATATCCAGCGTACCGGTATCTGGGTATCGAGTCACACTCGCTTCGATGTCAAAGTTAGCAATCGCATCGGTGAACTGACGGGATGCATCTTCAAGTGCTCCTTGAGCTAAATAAAAAGCCTCTGCATGAAAACGACGCACTTCGGTATGCTTAGTTGCAGTAATGCCATGTGTCAGAAAGGTTCCCCCAAACATACTGAGGATGAGGACGACCATGTAACTCATCAATAATGATTGACCTTTTCTATTCAGTCGCATCGCCTTTCCCTCCAAGTTTGAGGGCCTCAGTTTCGTAGTCTCACAATGGCCGTGCTGGTCGATTGCACCACATCCTGGCGTGTGGTTATGCGTTGCACCGTCAGTTGAATACGGACTTCATCTAACATCAAGGTGTTATCGGATGATTGATCATCAAATTGGACTGCAGTAACATCTGTTGCTAGAACGCGTGTGTTGCCTCCAGCAACCCGTTGTAACTGCTGTGTGTCTGCATCGTAGATATAATCGATTGGAGTCGCATCATCCCACTCTGTATCCCCAGTTGCATCGGTAATAAAGCCATCCCCATCTGCATCTGTCGGCAGATAAAATCGCAATTGATCCGCGGCTATCAAACTGGCATTGGGTGGAGACCCCGCAGCACGGCGCGTTGCGTTGCGGAGTTCTTTAGTCATACTATCCACCGCTATCTGCACATGTGAATCAACGTGGCTCTGGCTAACAGAGTATTGAAAAAAACGTGTTTCTGAACCGAAGAAACGGGCAGTCGCTATTGTTGTGATACTCATGACCGCACTAGCCACCAACAACTCAGGCATTGTCATAGCACGGCGTTGAAGTAAGGAATGTCGTTTCATCAACTTGAACTCGTCCTAACTGAAGAGAGGCTTATTGTGCGTGCACGTTCGCGTTGCGTCCAACTCAAGGTGGCCACCACTTCGATGCGGTCAGCCGTTAAGCTGGCATAGCTGACGGTGATTTGCTGCCCAGGGAGAGCATACCCACCTACAATCGCAGCATAGTCATTCGCTAATCCACCGTCGGCTACACCATCTTGAAAGTCAGCTTGTAAATTGTTAAAAGGAGTTGATTGGATACGTTCCATGAGATCTTCAAGATCTTCTAATGCCAAAGAAGTCTCTGTGGCGTTCTTGGTGAGATAGTCTGCTGTAAGAAACCCACTCAAAATAGAGGAAGCAGCAACAACCATCACAAAGATAGACATCATTAACTCAACCAGCGTACCTCCACACTGATTGCTCAAACCGCGTTTATGAGTCCTTATTCGATGTCGCATCCATCACCTCAGTCACAAAAAAAATCACGAGTTCCTTTGAGAGGAATCTCGTGACACACGCCTGCACAGACAAGAATCTGTGCTCTTTTGCCGGCAACCCCGCTACCCTTGCATATCGCTTAGGGCCGGTGGCTTTGCGTCCTCCCCTCTCAAGGAGTTTGCCCAATCCCCCCAAAATCACGGGGGTCTTGTCGGTAATCCAAATTGTTGGTCTTTCTAACTACAAGTATACCTGATCATCTGTCTCAGTATGAAGGGGAATTTAGCCTTAAATAGGGTATTTTTTAGCTTTGAGGAGGCCTAGCTGAGCGCGTTCACGGTGCCTTCTAGGTCATTAGTGCGCAGGACCATCGTGCTGCGGCTCTCAGCAGCGGTTGCATAAGCATACTCAATATTGATCCCCGCATTGCTTAATTGCTCAGCAATACGCGCTAAAGCACCTGGATGGTTTTCCATTTCAAACACCACCACATCACGCACATGAACATCCTTATGAATCGCCCGAATCAGTTTTTCGGCTTTAGCAAAATCATCAACCACTAACCTGACGATCGCATAATCCAAGCTGTCTGCAATGGACAAAGCTATCATATTGATTTTAGCTTTGGTTAACTCTTCACATATACGCGCCAACAAACCAGGGCGATTGTCTAAAAAGATAGCAATTTGCTTATCGATACGCATCAATCCTCTCCTGATGGTGCTTGATCTTCTTGAAATTTTTTCAACGCCTCTAAGGCCGCTTTTTCCGTAGCTAAGCGTTGACTGGAACACGGAGCCCCATCGGCCATAATCACTAAATGCCAACTGGGATCTCGATTTTCTTCAAAAGTTAATTTAGGGACAAACTCACGACCATTCCTTTGCCAGGACGTAAGGGCTTTTCGAGCCTTAGCGGAAAGCTCCGACTTTACCACAGCTGTTTTGCCAAAAATAGATTGAATCAGCAATTTAGGCGGGCTCAACCACTCTATACCCACATCAAATAAAAATGGAGGCGTAGCTCTTAAATCCAAGCGTTGAACGACCCAAGCCACTCGCGCTGAACATTTTTCTATTTCATTCACATTCTCGGCCTGAGCCGAAACCATGTGTTTGAATTGCAAATCCATTAAAGAATTGATTTCTAAAGAATGGCCTACTCGCAAACAAGCGCCTCGATTACTGACATTCACCCCATCAATGGATTGAATGGCCGTGGGTTTAATGACATGAATGTTCCAGTCAGCAGGAAAGTTTAAGCGAGAATCTATACGTCTTTCGTTATCTAAAGTATCCATTTCATACACCTATCTTAGGACAAATCTCTTCAACCGGGCACTGATCACACAAGGGCCGCCTGGCTTTACAAATAGCACGTCCATGGTCAATGAGCTGATGGCTTAACAACACCCACCGACCCTTGGGCACCTGTTCCATCAAATCTGCTTCTATTGTGGTCGGCGTTTTATTAGTTGTAAACCCCATGCGCAAACTCAATCGCTGTACATGCGTGTCCACAACAATCCCTTCAGGCTTGCCATAACCATTACCCAAAACCACATTGGCCGTTTTGCGTGCAACACCAGGCAACTTCACCAATTCTTCCATCGTGTCAGGCACATTGCCATCGTGCTCATCTAAGATGATCTGTGCTGCTTCTTTGATGTGCTTGGCTTTGGTATGAAAATAATTGACGCGTTGTATTGAAGTTTCTATATCTTCAATACTTGCTCCTGCTAAAGCATACGCATCAGGAAATTTGCGAAACAAAAGTGGCGTGACCTGATTCACTAAAACATCCGTACACTGTGCGGATAACATAGTAGCCACCAACAACTGAAGAGGATTCTGATGAATCAATGCGCATTCAGAATCAGGATAGTGCTTGTGCAATTCGCGCAATACATTGCGCGTATGCTCGGATGAGGCTTTAAACTTAGGCAAGGGTTACTCCGGGATTTCCTTCAAAGCGTCCAAGACAGCATCCACATGACCATCCACTTTCACTTTAGGAAAGATTTTGGCGATGCGTCCGCGCTTGTCTAATATAAAGGTCGTTCTTTCAATACCCATGAAGCGTTTACCATACATCGACTTTTGCTTATAAACACCATAGGCCTTACACATTGTGGCATCTTCGTCGCTGAGCAAATGAAAATTCAACTCCTGCTTAGCACGAAACTTTTCATGTGAGTTTATGTCATCCCTGCTCACACCATACACGACGGTATCTTCTTTTTTAATGCGGTTTAAATTATCACGAAAATCGCAGGCTTCTTTGGTACAGCCTGGGGTCGCATCTTTGGGATAAAAATACAGCACCACCTTTTTACCCAGAAGAGAAGAAGATTTGATATCCACACCTTCAGTAGAAGGCAGCGTAAACGCCGGTGCTTTTTGCCCTACAACTGGCCCCGTTACGGCGACCATAATTAAGGGTTGCCCTTTATCGCTGTCACAAAATCATCGAATGTAGACGGTGCCAATGAACCTCTGACCACATAGCCATTCAGCACAAAGGTAGGGGTGCTCTGAACGCCAATGCGTATGCCATCTGCAACATCTTTCTTAACAACACGCATCCCTTCACCGCTTTGCATGCAGGCTTGATGAGCAGCAACGTCCAATCCCAATTCAGTGACGGCCTTATCCAAATTTTTCACCTGAAACACATCATCACCAGCAAAAATGTGATCGTGGAATTCCCAGAACTTGCCCTGCTTATCTGCACATACAGAAGCAGCGGCTAAACGACAGGCCCCAGGATGAACAGCATGGTGCAAAGAAGAATTGCATTCATTATCCAACGGATAATGCTTAAACACCAACACCGCATCTTTACGGTAATTCGCTAACATCACTGTATTCATTTTGGCCGCTTTTTGACAAACAGGACAAAGCATGTCACTGAATTCAATGACTTCTAACTTGCCACTGCCATCACCTTTTACAGGGCTGTCCCCTCGCGGAACCTCCACCCGTTGTTGCTGAGCCAAATATTCTTGAATTTGAGGACGCATACTGGTGAGGCTACCACGCTGCACATATATCGTGGATGTGTGTACCCCTACGGCTCCCAGCGCTCCAAACAACGCAATGATCCAGAAAAACTGACTTTGTGGATGGCTTGAATTGGGGAATACCACCCCAATATCTGCAGGAAGACGAACCAATGCCTTAAGCGGATTACCCGCGACTTGACTGGCAATGACCAAAATCAACACATTCAGCACATAAGTGCCCAAACAAAAAGCACACAAATATTTGATTTCGAAAAGCATGATGCCTAGCAAAAACACATCACCAAGAACAAAAAGCAGCGATAGGCCTGCCAACACATTCCACGCTTTTTGGGCAAAATGCTCAGACTGTTTAGCCAGAAGAGCAAGCCCTACGAGGATGCTATAAGCAAAAATGCCCCATAAAGAAAGAGGCATTCCAAAGAGTGAACCCCAACGACTCGCCGTTACTGCGTGGCAGTTAAGAAGCCCTTCTCCCCCGCAACCAAAACCGCCGAGAAGCTGACCTCGCATAAGGCCCAAGTGCATGTAAGTCAAATAGCCAGCACACACCATGCCGACCAAACTGAGTAAAAGAATGAGGTTTGCGCGTTTATTCTGCATGAGTCCCATTTAAGCGAGACTCAGACTGAAAGTCAAGTTTTGCTATTTTTGCTTAAAAATACTTAAACTTTAAAGGAATTGCCTAAAGGAGCATAAAGTGCTAAACTTCCCGATAAATAACTGTAACGCCTACAGGAGGTGGGAATGGTAAAGCGTAAGTTGCTCGTACTGGTAACGGCCCTAATGTTGGCTGCTCCGATGACGGCATCGGCTGCAAGTCCATGGGCTTCTGAAGCGACCTACAATCAGCAGGCATTCGGCAAGCTGAAATATGGTCTGGTCAACACATTCCTTGGATGGACTGAGTTGATCCAAGAGCCGTATCAAGCTGTTCAACACGGTGAAAACTTCTTCGTTGGACTCTTCGGTGGTTTAG
>JAJDCC010000037.1 GCA_029261015.1 Candidatus Omnitrophota bacterium
GGAGAGTTGCGTCAGTGTTCCTGGACCTGCATCAAAGAGCCAATGCTCCCCTTCGGCTTCAACATGAACGCCCGCATAACCACGACCATCCACTTTCACTGCCGTACCGCTGCCTAAAATCGTGATCTTCATAGACTTCAATCACCAACAATGGTGGGCACAAAACCACGCGGAATCGAATAGCGCTTCCAGGTAGGCTTAATATCTAAAATACGCTCGATGCGAAACGCATCAATATCATTGCGTTCGTGGCAAAACCCTTCAAAGTTTTTACCTTCCATGTGATACACATCCACATGATGCACTTCTGCTTGAGCATCGGCAGCAAAACCTCCCTGCGCAATGTACTCAAACTGCACTTGCAAACACTTGGTATGTGCTTCTTGCAGCAATTTGGTAATGGATTCTAAATCCCGCTTTCGATCCGGCCAAAACAGCGGCACCTTGCGTTTGGGTTGATCTTCTTTCCCTTCAATGAAGATATAGCCCTGCTCACGGCCAAAATCATACAAATCACGAGTGATGCGGACATCATCCAAACAATACTTAGCAATCAAATCCAATCGTCCTTCACGAAACCAACGCACCGCATCCAAACCATCACCGGACTTACCCACTCCCAAAGTCGCTTTGGTGCAACTCGCCAAACTGACACGATGCCCTAAAACTTTTTGCACTTCTTCCATGATGTCCAGCTGAGGCAAATCCTCAATGGAATAAGGTAAATAGGGTTGGAGTACAGGCATATCAAAACGCCGGCTGTTAAAGCCCACAATCAAATCACACGTCCGCAACCGCTCGCCTAATTCATCTAGCCGATCCACAGTATAGGCATCAAAGCGGTTCTCTTTATAAAAATACACACCCACAATAGAGATCCCGAGTAATTCTGGTTTACGGCCTTCAACTTCGGCAAACTCACGCTGGGTTTCAATATCTAAAACAATTTTATCTAACATGTTCAATGCTCCTCGATTTCATTGTAGCGCATGCCCTTGTCCGTGTTAAGATAAGCATTCTTGATGGCCAAATTTGAGTTTCCTCGTGATCATATCCAAGCTACGATTAAGCACCTGACCCAAGCAGGCGCCGAATACGCAGACATCCGCTGCGAACAGACCCTCTCTGAACACTTACTGGTCATGGACGATGACATTTTACCCGCGCAGCACGATCACCAAGTTGGCGTGGCTATGCGTGCTTTTTACCAAGGGCAATGGGGCTTTGCGCATACGGCTGTCCTAACACCAGAATCTTTACAACAAACAGCAGACACGGCTTTGTCTCTTGCCAAAAGCGTCAGCAAGCTCAAAACATCCCCTTTGCAGCTGTGCCCAGTCGAACCTGTGCAGGCACGCTATTTTTCACCTTGGGAAATTGACCCCTTCACTTTACCTTTGGAGTTTAAATTAGAACCTTTGGTATGGAGCCTTGAGGCCTTGCAAGGTCCCAATGAAATCAAACGGCTCATGGCTTATTTTGATGCCCACAAACGCTACAAGTGGTTTTGTTCCAGTAATGGCTCAGACATTGAACAGACTTTTTTAGAATGTGGCGCCGGTTTTGAAGTCACTGCCCAAAAAGGCAATGTGGTTGCCAGGCGCAGTTATCCCAATTCACATCGTGGAACATTAAAACAAGCCGGTTTTGAATGCATCAAAACCCTGGACTTACCCAGCGCTGCGCCTACCATTCAAAAAGAAGTGCTCGATCTATTGGATGCACCGACTATCAAACCGCAACAAGCACCCATAGTAATTGACCCCACACAGGCCGCTTTACAGTTACATGAATCGTGCGGACATGCAGCCGAGTTGGACCGTGCCTTGGGTTATGAAATGAGTTTTGCTGGTGGCAGTTTTTTGCAGCCTGAACATCTTGGCAAGTTGTGGTACGGCTCTCCTCTGGTGAATATCGTTGCCGATGCTACATGTGCTGAAGGTGTGGGTAGTTTTGCTTATGATGATGAAGGCGTCCCTGGCCAACGCGTAGAACTTGTGCGCGAGGGATTATTTATGGGGTATTTGAGTTCGCGACAAACCGCATCCACCCTAGGCCTTCGCTCCAGTGGCGGTGCCATGCGCGCGAATGGCTGGTCAGCACTTCCCTTAATCCGCATGACCAATGTCAATTTAGAACCGGGTGATGCTTCATTAGAGGAACTCATTAAAGACATTGATCATGGTTATTTACTCTCAACCAATAAAAGCTGGTCCATTGATTCGCTGCGCCTCAACTTTCAGTTCTCCACCGAGATTGGTTGGGAGATTGAAAAAGGCAAAGTCGGGCGCATGGTGCGCAGCCCTATCTATAGTGGGAAAACACCGGAGTTTTGGGCGCAATGTTCTGGCATTGGAGGCCCTGCAGATTGGCAAATTTGGGGCATCCCTAATTGTGGTAAGGGAGAACCCATGCAAGTGATCCCTACAGGCCATGGATCTTCTTATGTGCGTTTTGAAAATGTTCAATTAGGATCCGCTGCATGAGCCCATTAAACACGACCCAATCGCTCATCGATCAATTGATGCCTTTTGTACAATCCAAGGAAGCGGATTTTGTGACATTGTACGCACAGACCGTGCAGCGTCGAAACTGGCGCTTTGCCAATCAGCAAATCCCTCAGGCTCAGTTTCAAAACGCCATTGATGTCACCTTTAAAGTGATTCGCAAAAACTCCATTGGTATTGCCAGTATCGGCAGCAGCGAGCCTGAACTACTAGAAGAAGCTTTCAAGAAAGCTTTACTTTTGGCTCAGCAAAATTTGCCCTTAGAGAAAACACCTACAGGCTTTCCCGAAAAGCAACAGCTGCGCCAACAAAAAGAATCCATTGCTCCCTGCGAGGACATTGACCGCACAGCCACGCAAATTCAGCGACTCTTTCATATTTGTCAGGGTGCAGATGTTGATCTAGCAGGTTCTTACAGTGCCGGAAGCATTGAAACCCTTGTCATGAATTCACAAGAAACACTGTGTGACCACACACAACCCTTTGCAACAACGACCCTTATTACAAATTATGGCCCCTGCTCAGGGTTTGCTGCAGAAACCACAGCATTGGCGCAAACCTTAGACTTACAGGAACCCCTCAAGCGTGCGATGGGTTTAGCTTTATGCGAAACCTCACCACAGCAAATCCCATTAGGGGATTATGAAGTCATCTTAGAACCCGAAGCCGTAGCAGACCTTATCTTTTGGTTGAGCTACACGGGTTTTGGTGCAAAAGCATTTGAAGAAGGAAGCAGTTTTCTTTCTGGGAAAATAGGCGAACACATTTTGCACCCTTCTCTAACTTTATATGACGATGGGAACGAATCAGGCATGCTGAAATTGCCTTTTGACTATGAGGGAAATCCGCGCCAACGAGTCACTTTTGTCAATCAAGGCAAAGCCAATGCCGTGGTATACGATCGTGTCTACGCTCAACGCTATGAGCACACACACACCGGTCACACGGTACCCTTCACGTCACAAGAAGGCCCCTATCCCATGCATGTAGGGATTCAGCCGGGTGAGTCTACAGTGGAGGACATGCTCAGCCAGTGCAAACGAGGACTCTACATTCCGCGTCTGCATTATGTGAATGGATTGCTGAATCCAACCGAAGCTTTGATGAGCGGATTAACACGTGAAGGCTGTTATCTGATTGAAAATGGCGAACTCACGCAACCGGTTTCTGCCATGCGCTTCACACAAAGTATTGTGGAAGCTTTTAAACACATTAAAGGATTAACAGCTGCACGACGCTTGGTGAGCAGCGCCCATACAGGGGCACACGCGACATTAGTTCCTGCAATGCATTTAGAGCATTTCCAATTTACCGACTATGCGCATTAAAGCGCAGCTCTTAGTGCTGATCCTCACCCTCAATAGCTGCACCACTGTCCCACTATCTGAACAGCTTGTGCCCATGAGCCATTTGAAAGAAAATGCCCCAACAGAATCTGGCTATAGAGATGTTGTGGGTGCCACGCACATTCACACCAGTTATTCAGACGGATCGGGTTCATTTCAGCACATCACAGAAATCGCTCAACAACAAAACCTCGACTACTTGATCGTGACAGACCATGACACCTTGCAACCCATGTTTGATGGCAAAGAAGGCTGGTATGGAGAGACTTTGGTACTCACGGGTACAGAACTCACCACGCCTTCAGGACACTATCTGGCGTTTAATCTGAAACATGAAATCCCCAGCTATCAACTCACCACACAAGAAACCATTGATGCCGTTAAAGCACAAGGAGGCTTAGGGTTCATTGCACATCCTTTTGGACGCAGGCCATGGACCGATTGGTCCGTTCACGGCTACAATGGCATCGAAATACACAACGCATCCCATGACACTTTAGGCGACCGTGTGTTTGATATGGTTTTATGGACCCTCACCAGTCCTTCTATCCCTTACTACTTTTCGATCCTAAAACGGCCCACACCTTCATTGGAGCAATGGGACCATCTGCACCATGAGCGCAAAGAAAAAACCGTGGGGATTGGAGGTACCGATGCCCATGAATACCGTGCGTTATGGATGAAATTTGCTCCCTATGAAATCATGTTTCGTTTAGTCCGTAACCACGCCTTATTAGAATCTGAAGCACTGAACAAAGAATCTCTTTTGCATGCTTATGAAGTCGGTCACATCTACACTTCTATTGAACTCACCGCATCTGCCCAAGGTTTTATGTTTGCGGTCTATGAAGATGAGAAAAAATTAGGTATCCTTGGAGATAGTGTGGATTGGAAACCCGGCATGCACCTAAAAGTGCATTTACCCAGTGTGGGACACATTTATTTATTTCGGGATGGTCAGGTGATTGCAGATACCTTTGCTGAAGACTGGCAAGTTGAGGCATTAGAACCGGGTATCTACAGAGTTGAAGTCACCCGTCATGATAAACCTTGGATCTATTCAAACCCAATCACACTCATTGCACATGAATAAAAACACCCACATAAAATTAATCGCCTTAATCACTGCAACCGCTACGCTGAGTGGTTGTGGTGTCACCTACCCTTTGCGCAAACAACGCACCGCTGAACCTTTACCGACAGAACTCGCAGAGTACTATACTTATCCTTCACAACAACCCGAAGCAACTCGAGAATTAGTGCGTGAACGCGAGCGCCATCGTCAGTGGCTGGTCACTTTTCCTTTGCGGACACCAGAAGGATTTGAGGCGATTGAACCCACCGTAGAAATTGAATGGTACGAAAGCACCGTACCGAGTGATCGGGCCGATGGCAAACTGCCCGCTATCGTACTCAACCCTATTTTAGGCGGAGACTATCCTTTAGAGCGAAGCATTTGTCGTTTCTTGGCTAACCAGGGTTTTCATGTGGCAATGCCGCACCGTAAAACATTAAAGATTTCGCCCGAGCATAAAATTGAACGCTTAGAGCGACTGTTACGCCAAGGCATATTGCGCATACGGCAAGTCGTCGATTGGATGGAAAAAGAAGAAACGGTCGACGCTGAGAGAATGGGCTGCTTTGGAGTGAGCATGGGAGGCATCGCCACGGTGATGCTAGCAGCCATTGAACCTCGCTTTAAAATCAATGTAGCGGCGTTACCGGGCGGCAGTATTGCAGATATCATCACAAGTACCCAAGACAAGATGCTCACAGAACCCTTCACTAAATATCTTGCAGCCAACGACTTGACTGAAGATCAACTGGAGCAAGCATTGCGCGAGAGTATCCGCACCGACCCGCTGGCTTTGGCTCCCTATGTCGATAACCATAATCTTTATATGTTTTCAGCCATGTTTGACCGCACAATTGGCACCCGCAATGCCCAACGCCTATGGCATGCTCTTGGACGTCCCCGAGTCACTCACCTTCCCTTTGGGCACTACACGGCTTATTTGAGCCTGCCGTATATCAAGCTTAAATCCCTCAGCTATTTCGAAAAACACCTCCGCTAAAATCACTGCTGCTTAGTAACGCTTAATTTCACTTAGCTGTAAGCGTCTCTCTCTTCTATTAAGCCAGAAGTACAGGCATACTTAGTTACAGCTAAGGAGGCACGTATGTTGGCAGTGAAATGGCGTCGGCTGAAGTCGCGCAGCTTATCCAATAAAAGAGGTTCGCTTATCCTACTCAGCTACACGCTTGTGGCATTCATCACAGCGTGGACAGCGGGTACCTTTCAGCATGGCATCAACAACCTCAATTACGCACAAACCAACATTGCCAAAACCCAGGCCATGCACTCTGCTGAGGCGGGTATTAACCAAGCCATCGCCTGGATGCGTAGCCAACCCTCACCACCGGCAGGTGCCAACGCATTCACGCCCACATTAGCTGGTGGAACAACATCAGCCAGCGGAGCGACTTACACGGTCACTATTGATCCTGATGATGATAATGCTAACAATCCTCAGAACTTATACACCTTGAGCGTTTCCAGCACAGTGGGAGCTGTCACCTCCGTGGTACAAGCAGTACTCCGCACCGAGAGTTATGCCCGCTATGCTTACTTCACTGACAGCGAAGAATCACTCAGTTGCTACCAAAGGTGGGGAAACACTTATTGTTACTCAAATAATATCTGGTTCACTAATGGAGATGTGTTAAACGGTCCTGTACGCAGTAACGATCAATTCAATATGCACGGCACACCGGTTTTTAATGGTGATGTCACCAGTGCGTCTGCCTCCATCAACTACTACAACAATTCCGCTGACCCGACATTCAATGGGACACTCACTTTGGGAGCTGAACAAACCACTATCCCTATGGCCGCTACAGAATTACGCACCGGAGCCGCTACAGCAAGTGGGCAGTGGTATGAAGGCAGCACAACCATTACTTTTCAATCAGACGGTACCCTACTCGTCACCAACGCAGCCGCAGGATTAAACAACGCTGTCGTTGCAGCACCTGCCAATGGAGCCATTTTTGTGAATGGGGGCGATGCCACTGTTAGCGGAACTTTGAATGGAAGTATCAGTGTAGGCTCCAGCGAAAATATCGTCGTTGCCGACCATATTGATTATGCTGTGGATCCACAAGTTGACCCTACTTCGGATGACATGTTGGGATTGATTGCAGAAGAAGAAGTCCAGGTACCGACTAGCGCTCCTTCTAATTTACGCATCAATGCTTCTGTCATGGCAATCAATGAGTCGTTTGATGTGATCGACTCCTCTTCTCTGCCCAACAAAGGGGATCTCACAATTTATGGAGGATTAATTCAAACGCGTCGTGGAACAGTGGGTACGACCAGCGGTAATGGGTACACAAAAGATTATAACTATGATTCACGCCTTGCAGAAACCTCTCCTCCGTTCTATCCTACTACTGGGGAGTATGAAATCGTCATGTGGCAACAAACCCAGTAGAGCATGAAAGAACACCACCAATCACCTTTGACATGGATGATCGTCGCAGCCGTTTTGTTATGCGGATTCGTTGTTTTTGTCGCACCTAAACCGCGAGTGGCAGCCACACCTGCACAGTCTGTAGTCGTTTCTCAACCAACTCCCGCACCACTCGCTACCCCCCCACAAAATCCACGCAACCTCTCTAAAGAAGTGCTCGAAAAACACTGGGATGACCCTTCAATGAGCGCAGAAGACCTGGAACGCGCCTTCAAACCCGTCAATCGTACTGTTCAGCTCATGAAAGACATCCCCTTCCGCGAAGAGGCTCCTGAGATCTCTGATGAAGAATATGAACAGGTGCAACGCATTGAAAAAGGCGAAATCCTTGAGTGGTAGACAAATTTTTCTCCCTAAAATTAGTGACTGTCCTCAGTCTGCGCTATAATGCTTGCCCATGAGTCTTAAAAAAATTGTCTTAGCAAAACCCAGAGGATTCTGTGCCGGTGTCGATCGAGCTATCGAGATTGTTGAACAGGCATTAACTCTCTATGGTGCTCCAGTTTATGTGCGCCGAGAAATCGTACACAATCCCCATGTCGTTGCTGAGCTGCGCGAAAAAGGTGCTGTTTTTGTGGATGAGTTAGACGAAGTGCCTGAGTCAGCCACCACCATTTTCAGTGCGCATGGTGTCTCACCTGCAGTGCATGACCAAGCCCAACAAAGACAATTGCGCGTTATTGATGCCACCTGCCCGCTTGTCACCAAAGTCCATGTTGAAGCCAAACGCTTTGCCACAGAAGATTACACGCTACTGTTGATTGGACACGAAGGACATGATGAGGTGATTGGCACGATGGGTGAAGCCCCGCATGCAATTAAGCTCGTACAAACTGTTGAAGAAGCTCAAGCTATTCAAGTCGATGACCCTGAGAAAGTTGCTGTCATCACACAAACCACATTAAGCGTTGATGATACGCGTGCCATCATTGAAGCGCTTAAGGCTCGCTTCCCTAAAATTGTTGCTCCAGCTAAAGACGATATTTGCTATGCCACTCAAAATCGACAAAATGCCGTCAAAGCCATTTGTGACCAAGCTGAAGTCATTCTCGTCATTGGTGCCAAGAACAGTTCCAACTCAGTCCGTTTAACTGAAGTGGCAAAAGACGCAGGACGCGAAGGGTATCTTGTTAATGACACAAGTGAGATCAACCCCGACTGGTTTAAAAACATTACGGTCGCTGGTGTCACATCAGGAGCTTCTGCTCCTGAGCACTTAGTGCAAGAAGTTGTCGACTACCTAAAAAAACTGGGCGCCACTGAAGTCCAAGAAGTCGAACTGGTTCGTGAAGAAGTGTCGTTTGGTCTCCCGACCGAATTGCGTGAAGCACTCAACGCTTAAACTTAAAAACAGTTCTGATGAAATCATTTACCGAGTATCTCACCTTCAATACCGATAAGCGCTACGACCTTAAAAACATCACCGAAACCCTTGAGCGCTGTGTCAAGAAAAGCGCTATCCAAGAAGGCTTTTGTTTGGTTTCAGCGATGCACATTTCTGCATCAATCTGGGTGAACGATCATGAATCCGGATTATGGGAAGACTTCTGGGAAATGCTCGAAAACTTAGCCCCTTTCCGCAAGGATTACAAACACCACTTAACCGGTGAAGACAATGCCGATGCTCATCTCAAACGCACCCTAGTGGGACATCAAGCCATGTTGCCTGTAACCGCAGGGAGCTTAGACTTAGGCCCATGGGAACAAGTCTTTTATGCTGAGTTTGATGGACGACGCAAGAAACGCGTCGTCATTAAAATTATCGGCGAATAATCTCAGTCGCTGATTTAGCGGAAGAGCTTGGGTAGGTCTAATTCCACATACGGCGTGTGTGCAGCACGTGTATTCCCTTTAGCATTGGCCACAAACAGTTGCGGCCAAGCAAAAATCACACTTTGAATATTTGAATCGGGTGCAATCGCCTCCGCAATTTCCTTGGCATGATCCACCGTTAATAATCCAAAATGGCGCTTCAGTAAATGGGCCTGTCCTAAATAGCGTACCTCATAGGCATTCCCTCCGGGCGGTTCCAACCCCGGCTTATTGGGTTTACCCTTAGACGCTTTTTGGCGATCTCGAATGAGT
>JAJDCC010000038.1 GCA_029261015.1 Candidatus Omnitrophota bacterium
GCCTTTATCGGTGAGGCCTTCAGGGTGAATGTATCCCAGAAGATTGAGGAGTTTGATCTTTCGTTTAATGGCATGCAGCCCAGCAGCGCGCATAGCACCGGTGGTCTGAAAGTAATAAAGTGTTTGGGGGAAAAGATCAAAAACGCCTTCTTGGTGATGGCGATAAAGATTGAGTAAGGTCGCATAAGTCATGTTGAAGCGACTCTTTACAGGCTCAGCTTTGGCTTCAAGAAGCCGAACAACATCGGTGTGTGCCACATGTTGTGGATTCACACGCAAATACACAGAGCCTTCTGTATCCATGCCGCGGCGTCCAGCACGACCTGACATCTGCATGAACGAGCGGCGCGTAAGCAATGAAAAACCATTGCCTGAGCGTTTCTTTAAGGTGTCGAGGATCACACTGCGCGCGGGCATATTGACACCCAAGGCAAAGGTTTCTGTAGTGACAATTAGCTTAACCAGGCGACTGCTGAAGCACTGTTCAATGACTTCTTTGGCTGTGGGCAACATGCCAGCATGATGGTAGGCGATACCGTGTTGCACTAGGCGCCTTAGCATTTCCATGGTCGGGTCATTAGCAACCTGGAAACGATCGCATTGTTTATCAAATATGGCCAATAAGCGTTTGGATTCTTCTTCGGTGATTAAGGCCAGTTCTGAGAGTTGCCAGGCGAGGTCTTCTGCGCGGCGGCGCCCAAAGACAAATAAAATGCCAGGCAGTTGCTTCTGTTCAAATAGATGAGCGACTAAAGCATCAATGCGATTAGCACGCAGTTGAACGCGCGGTCTATGCCTACCGCCATACTTCACGGTTTGAAAGCGTTTCTGATCGCGATACCCCTGTTTCTTAAGGTCTTCTACGGTGTCATACAGTTTATTCTGGCATTGAAAGTGAAACTCTAAAGGAACCGGGCGGTGATCAGAAACGATTACCGATACGGTGCGATCGTGAATATTACGGATCCATTGTGCGATTTCATCAACATTCGGGATTGTAGCGCTTAGACAAAGTAAGTTGATATTAGGCGGCGTGAACAGGATGGACTCTTCCCAAACCGTGCCGCGGTCGGCGTCATCCAAATAATGCACTTCATCAAAAATAGCCCAACCGTATTGGCTGAAGCGGTCTACGTCTTCTAAAAGCGTGTTGCGGTAGATTTCGGTGGTCATGATGACTAAGGGCGCTTGCGGGTTCAGCGTCACATCGCCCGTCATGATGCCGACCTTGTCCGGGTAGACCTGGCTGAAATCACGGAATTTCTGATTACTTAAAGCTTTAATGGGGGCTGTGTAGATGACGCGTTGATTATTTTTCAGTGCGGTTTCAATCACATAATCAGCAAGCACCGTTTTACCAGATCCGGTAGGAGCAGCGACAAACAGGGAATGTCCCTGGTCAATTTCGGCGATGGCTTCACGTTGAAAGTCATCATATTGGAATGAATGTAAGGATTCTGCGTTCATTAAAGTCTGTTCATTGTATAATAGGAACCCATGCAGCGGAGAATTATCCTCAAAGTTGGGTTATTTTTGTCTTTTTTTGTTTTGAATCCTGTTCTTCAAGCTCAGGAATTAGAGCTTGAAGTTCCTGCATCTCAAATGTGGACCGAGACAGCCTTTGAGGTGGTTCCGGGTGAAGGTTTGTCGATTTCCGCTGAGGGGAAAGCCTCTATGGTGGGAACCCGCCTGTGGGACTGGCTTTTTGGTAAAGATGTGGACAGACAGGTGGGACCCGAAGGCACTTATCTTTGGCCGCGAGACTACCGCAAGACCAAAAAGTCAGAACAAGGTTTTCCACTACCTACTATGGCCGACGGTCCTTGGCCTGCTTTTTCTTTAATCGCTAAAATTGGCGAAGATGGGGAACCTTTCTATGTGGGAGCAAACTATCAGGGGCGTGCCCAAACGGCAGGGCGTCTCTGGTTAGGGATCAATGATGATTATCCGGATAATAACAATGGGCACTTTAAAGTAAGCGTTAAAAAAAACTTCTTAGTATCGGATGTCCCTCAGCCGAGAATTCCTGAGCCCAAGCAGCAGACAGGCAAACCTCTCCCAAAAGCCCGAGCGCTGATTTTATATGTCGATGGATTACGCGCAGATGTTCTGCATGAAATGGCCGAGCAAGGATTACTCCCCAATTACAAACGCATTTTTATTGACGGGGGAACTGAGTTTGCAAATAGCTTTACGGTTTTTCCATCCAATACGCTGATTTCTAATGGGTCTTTGTTTACAGGAATGTTTTCTGATAAGACGGGGATCAAATCCCAAAACCAGTTTGAGCGCGCCATGCTTAAGCCCATTGGAGTTTTAGATGAGTGGATGCCTAACTGGTGGGTGATGCGTTTTGATGAAAAAATTAAAGTCATCAACCTGTTGGATAAATATGCACCCCAGAATACACATCAGTTCATGCGTGATTATGGTGTGCAGACTTTAGGGAGTCGACTTGGTCAAGCTTTTCGCTATACCACCTTACCGATTATGCCGATTAACCCCCCACCGCGTTGGTTGCATCGGGCGATCAATACCATTGGTCCTTTTGGCGTATCCGTACGCATTCCTAAAAAACTCGATGTGGTGAATGCACAGTATGCGGTTGAGGAGATTTTGGGGGACCAAGAAGCTCGTGTGATAGCGGTGTGGTTTCCGATGGTGGATAAGACTTCGCATTACAGTCCACGCGGTCAGTTTGGTGCAGCCCGACGTGATTTGGCTTTGTCTGATTTGTATTTTGGCCGCATTTTGGATCGTCTTAAAGAATTGGGGTGGATGGATTCTACCTATTTGTTTTTGGTATCGGATCATGGCCATATTGGTGGCGAGTTTGAAGTCAATAAAGTGGCTAACTTGCCGCGCGATTGGGCTTTTAGGACATTAGGGGTGAATGCCAAAGTGGTTGGTGAAGATTGGGCACATCCAGGAATCTCAAAGAAGCGGTTTGTCTTTTTTGATAATCAAGGAGCAGGGCAAGCTAAAATCTTTTTGCCTTTCGGAGACTATTTTCGCGGACCCTGGAGGCGTAACCGTTTATTCGAGCTCACCCATTATCGATTGCGTCCGGGTGAACCGTATGTTGATTTGTTGGATACGCTTGAAGCCTATCGTCCGCAAGGGGTGGGGAAATATACCAGTCCTGTGG
>JAJDCC010000039.1 GCA_029261015.1 Candidatus Omnitrophota bacterium
TGGTAGGCCTCCATATCTTCAATAGGATCATCAAAATGCGTCATATCAATCTTGCATTTGAAAAACCCAAGCTTGCGCTGATTTGGAGCCTCGATTTGAATCGGGGCGAAACGGAAAATAGGTTTACCGTTGCGCGCCACTACGACTTCTTCACCCTGCTCGAAACGCTCTGCTAATTCGGACAATCTTGTTTTTGCTTCATGCATGTTTACGATCATTAGGCCTCCTTATTAGCTAGACTAATCTAGCTAAGCTAAGTATACCCAATCCCTTCAATTTTTGCCAAGAAAAAGAGCGGCCCGATATCGGACCGCTCATCCTCAGCGTTTCTAGTTGTAGCCTTATTATGTTTGATCCCAAGAGAGTTGGCAAGTAGAGTATCTCTAGATTAGAAGCAAAATCTTCAACAATTTTTGGGAGGATGCATGCGTATTGGAGTTATGGGAGCTTTAGAAGAAGAAGTCGGCCGCTTGAATACCTGCATGACCAACCCGAAAGCCGATACTGTGGGCGGCCGCACCTATTATCAGGGTGAGCTATTTGGGCGTGATGCAGTTTTGGTGTTCTCTCGCCTAGGCAAAGTAGCCGCTGCTTCCACCGCCACCACCTTAATTGAACGCTACAAGATCGATGCCCTGCTGTTTATTGGTGTGGCTGGTGGCGTGAACCCAGAATTGAATATCGGCGATATCGTGGTTGCCGACGAACTGATGCAGCATGATATGGATGCCAGTCCGCTCTATCCGCAGTATGAAATTCCTCTACTTGATCTAAAGTCTTTTGAAGCGACTCCACAGCTGCGCGACTTAGCCTTAAAATCGGCACAGGCTTTTCTGCAAGAGGATTGGGCTCAAGTCATTTCCACCGAAACCCAAAAAACCTTTGGCATGCACACGCCTAAAGCAGTGACAGGCACAATTTTAAGTGGTGATCAGTTTGTCAGTGAAAGCACTAAGATTGATGCTCTGCGCCAATCGATCCCCTCATCCTCGTGTATTGAAATGGAAGGTGCTGCTGTTGCCCAAGTGTGCTATGAGCACGCGGTGCCGTTTGCAGTGATTCGCGCGATTTCCGACAAAGCCAACTCGGATGCTGAAGTTGATTTTCTGAAGTTTATTGAAAGCGTGGCCTGTGTCTATTCGGAGGGGGTTTTGAAGCGGTTGATGTCTACGATTTATGCATCGAACCTTTAATCCACATAAGGCGCCACGCATAGGCCACAGAACATCCAAATAAAAATCCACCCACATGGGCAAACCAAGCTACATTTGAGTAACCTGCCATTTGAAAAAAACACGCATAAAACAATTGGAGAGCAAACCATCCCCCCAAATAAATGTACGCAGGCACACTCACTATTTTTGAAATCATCAATGTATGAATGCGCGCAGATGGATAAAACACAAAATACGCCCCCATTATCCCCGACACGGCCCCACTGGCACCCACTACAGGCACCCCAGAGTGTTGTGTGGTGACACTGTGCACCAATAGAGCAAAGATTCCAGAACACAAATAGAACACCACACTCCCTAAATGGCCTAATTGGTCTTCAACATTATCTCCAAACAGCCACAAGAAAAACATATTACCCAATAAATGCCAGACACTTCCATGCATGAACAGTGATGTGATTAATCCTATTCTCCAAAAATTTTCAGGAACATAGACGAGGTATTGCAGTAAAGTGGTCTGTTCTTTAAATAAGGAGAGTGCGCACAATGACGTAACGACCGTCAATAGAATTAAGGCGCAAGTTGCCCAGGGTATCCGTATTCTTTCGGTATCATCCGCCAGGGGTAGTATGATTCTAGGTATGTAAAAAATGTTCACAGGAGCCGTTAATTCCTCCCCCAGTTCTCCGAAATCTTTCAAAACCTGTGTTTCTGCTTGTAAGGCTAAAAGGGACTCCCCCACAGCACTGATAGATGGATTGTCTTTGAGATGCTCAGCTACTTTGGACACTTCCCCTGCATCGGCCCAAACACCCTGACATGGATTGCATTTCTCCAACAGGACATTGGAATCGTATGCATAATTGAAGGTTTCCATCGCGACTGCACAGCGAGGACATTGTCGTATTTGCTTATCTCCCTGCTCCACTTGAGTAATGGGTGTTTTTTCATAGGGATGAAAAGGCTTTTTCTTTATTTCACCGAACTGCAAAAATTCCTGCACAAGATTGGAGAGTTCTCCTTTATCCAACCACATACCTTTGCAGTGCTGACAAAAATCAATACTGTAAGAGGTGATCGGCATTGATGTGAGTTTGTGGGAGCACGCAGGGCAAAGCATTTTAGTGCTGCGCCTGTTTGCGAAAACGATTCAAGCGATGGCGTAGCACAGAATAATCCGGAGAGGCGAGTTCAGGGTCTTCTTTAATGATTTCATGCGCTTCAACGCGCGCATTCTCAAGCCAGGTGAGATCGCGCACGAGATCGGCAATACGAAACGGCGCCCAGCCCGATTGGCGACGACCTATCAACTCCCCCGGCCCGCGAATTTCCATATCGGTTTCGGCCAGTTTGAATCCATCATTACTTTGGGTGAAGGCTTTCAAGCGTTGGTTCTGGCCGGCTTCTTTACCTTTGCCACCAATCAAAATGCATGCGGATGGATGCGGGCCACGTCCGATACGTCCGCGCAACTGATGCATTTGCGCCAAACCAAATCGCTCGGGATGTTCAATCACCATGAGTGTTGCATTCGGCACATCTAACCCCACCTCAACCACAATCGTTGACACCAAAACTTGAATCTCATTGCGCGCAAAGGCTTGCATGGTGGTTTCTTTATCGATCGGCTTCATCTTACCGTGCAATAAACCGACTTTGCCTTCTTTAAATTCCACGCGCAAACGCTCCGACATTTTAGTCGCCGACTTTAAATCAGAATCTTCTTTTTCATCGACTAAGGGATAGACGATGAATACTTGGCGCCCTAACTCAATCTGTTTATGAATAGCTCGGTACACACGTTGGCGTTCTGTCTCACCCACCCAATGCGTTTTAATAGGCTTACGGCCCGGTGGCATTTCACGAATCGTCGACACATCCAAATCGCCATACAATGAAAGCGCAAGGGTTCGCGGAATGGGTGTTGCGGTCACCACTAACACATCAGGGGCTTTGCCTTTAGCCACGAGTTTCGCGCGTTGCATCACACCAAACTTATGCTGTTCATCAACAATCACAAAACTCAAACTTTTAAAGGCAATCGCATCTTGCATCAGAGCATGTGTGCCAATCGCGATCGAGACTTCTCCATTAGCCACTGCTTCTTGGCGCACGCGTCGCTCAGCGGCAGAAACCGATTGCGACAACAGCGTTACGCTAATCCCTAAGGGTCCAAGATATTTGGATATCGTGGCAAAATGCTGTTCGGCTAACAGTTCGGTGGGCGCCATCAAAGCCACCTGCCCTTTAGCCTCCACGACCACCGCCATCAGCAATATCATCACAATCGTTTTGCCGCATCCCACATCCCCCTGCAACAAACGCTGCATCGGATAAGGCTGCAACATGTCGGTGAATAATTCATCCAAGACTTGTTTCTGATCACCCGTCAAACCAAAGGGCAATCGCTCAATCATTTGATCGAACAACGAACCTTTTTTGAGCACATACTTTTGCGGTTTGCGTTTGGACTGAATTTGCGCGCGACGTTGTGCCAAAGCAAGTTGTAGGATGAGCAATTCTTCAAATGCCAGGCGTTGCTGCGCTGGCGCTAAATCGGCTTCGTCCTGCGGAAAATGTAATGTGCGAATAGCTTCATGGATACCCGGCCAGCCTTTGGCCTTAATGAGTTTGGGCGGCAGCGATTCTTCTAAATCAGCCGCATGGTCACGCACCGTGCGATAAATAAATTCGCGCATCCAACGCTGCGTAATCCCCGACACCAAAGGATAGACTGGCACGATGCGCCCGGCATGCACACCCAGCTCCACCTCATCATCAACGCGCTCCATTTCAGGATGGGTCATGGTGAGTTGATGCCCTTTGAGCTCCACTTTGCCAAAAAGGATCAGCTTCTGCCCCGGCTGCAACTGCTTAGCCAAATACGGCATATTGAACCAAATAATCTTCAGGGCACCGGTTGAGTCGATCTCCTTAGCTTCAACTATGGTCAGCCGACCACGGACTCGCTTGATGCCAATGGCATAGACCTCCACCTTAAGGGTGGCCACCACGCCAGACTCCAGATCCTGGATGTCAAAAAATTTGCGCCGATCCTCATAGCGCCGAGGCGGATAATAGCAGGCATCCTCAATCCGCTCTATGCCGGTCTGAGCCAGCAATTTAGCCTTGGACGCCCCCACGCCCTTCTGAAATCTAAGCTGCTGGTCCTCTTGTGCTGATTCTAGGGTTTCTGGATTCATCAGCTGCTATGGCTCCTCGCAGCGTCAAATGAAGCGCCAAAGCGAGCGGTAGGGGAAGCCTCAGCCCAAGATTCATCTTGGGAATGAGGAGGGGCATCCCCGCCCGAGCGCCAAGCGGAATAGCGAGAAGAGCCCGCAGCGGATGGATTCAGGGACCCTAGAGGGGTCCTGGCACCAGACAAAATAGGATTAAATTGATGTGGTTGTGGGACTGGCATTCTCTGTGTATAATAGTCGGCTCTTAGGGGAATTTCACCTATAAACGCTTTTGGAGTCCAGAAATGAAAGTATGTCCTATTTGTGACAAAGGCCCAGTAAAGGGCAATAGTATCGTCAAGCGTGGTATGGCCAAGAAGAAAGGCGGTATTGGTCGTCGTAATGTTCGTGTGAACAAGCGTCGATTTTTACCCAATCTCCAACCGGTTCGCACCTTAATTGATGGTACACCGTTAAGAATTATGGTTTGCACGAGCTGTATTCGCTCTGGCAAGGTTGAGCGGAAGCCTCGCAGAGTTTTAACTCCAGCAACTGCAGCTTAATCTCGCTTTTTTCCCACTGAGGATTGACGGCCAAATCAAATCGATCCGTTTCTTCAGAATCAGGCAGAGTTCCTTTTAAAGGCAAAGTCAAAAAATCGTTCCCTACCCAACCACGGCGTGGGGAACTTTTTTTGATCCAAACATTCCTAATCAAGATACGCGCAGGACGGTTGCCTTGCCCCCACGGTTTCAATACGTCCATCTCCTGAACCCAATTCTCTTTAATGTCTTCAATCCCGCATTCTAAATCGCACGGTTTGCTGGGATTTTTGCTGTGCTTTTGCTCCTCACTCAATACTTTGGCATGTTCATTCAACTCTTTTTGAAAAGCTTCAAAGCGATCCACTTTTAATGTGACACCACAAGCCTGCTCATGCCCTCCATATTTCACCAAATGGGATTCGCACTTTTGAATCAACCCTAATAAGTTAATGTGAGGTAAAGAACGTGCTGAACCCGTACCTGTTTCTTCGCCTAAAGCAATCGCAACCGTGGGTCGGTTGTAGCGCGAAGAAAGTTGCGAAGCCAAAGGCCCCATCAAACCCGCATGCCATCCTTCACGGCCCACCACCAAAACGTGGTGATCTTTAAAATGGATACGATTGATTTGTTCAATCGCTTGCGCCGCAATGCGCTTAGCCATCTGCTTGAGGCTCTCATGCCCTTCTTTCACTTTATCAAACCACGTTTCTTGCTTTGACCGTTCGGTCTCATGCAGCAACTGCCAAATAGATGTCGGATCGCCCAAGCGCCCCATAGCATTAATGCGCGGAACCAGTTTTTTAAGTACCGTATCAGGCGTCACTTTTTTAAGATTCACCGACCCCATCAATCGCAATAGACCTGAGCGCCGCGTCAGTTCAATTTTAGGGAGACCTTGCTTGACGATAATGCGGCTGTCCCCGATCAGTGGCGAACAATCCGCTAATGTGCCGATCGCAGCCAATGCTAAGAATTCCTCGAGTAAGTCAGGACGGTCTGAACACAATACTTGTGCAATTTTAAACGCCAAGCCCACACTACAAAGTTCACGCCCCTGTGTGGATTCTACACAATGCGGATTCACCCAAGCCGATGATGTCGGTGGCCCTTCCATCGGAATATGATGATCAATAATGATACTTTCAATACCATGCTCTGCTAAAGTTTGCATGGTTGCATGCTGGTTGGTGCCACAATCAATTAAGATGACACACTTAGCATTCGACTCAACGATACCTTCGAGGACTTCATCGGATAAACCATATCCCAGGTTAATCCGATTGGCCAACTTGATGGCCACCTTGCCGCCTACCGCCTCAAGTGTTTCGTACAAGATGAGGCTTGAGAGTACGCCATCGCAATCAGAATCACCAAAAATCAGAATGGGTTCATCGTGGGCGATCAACTCTTGTAATAACGCAATCGTGCGAGGCATGCCCTCAAGATCCATCGAATGCATCATGGATGGAAAATCGGCACGCAAAAACCGCAGCGCTTCATCAGGTGTTTGGATACCGCGGTTGATCAGAATTTGCGCAATATAGGGATGGAAGTGGGTGGCTTGGCTAATGCTTTGAGCAAGATCATGATTTTGAGGATAAATGGGATACGACATAAACTCACATATGTTGGTCATTCGATCATTAGAAGATCAAATTATATTCGCAGGACGTCTCTGGCAGCGCGTGCATGGTCCCTGAGCGAAGTGAAGGGTCGCGCGTCGCCAGAGCCGAATGCAGTGAGCCTCGCTGGGTTAAACCAATGCTTCAGCGAGTATTTTTCATCTTCTGGCATCGCCTGCCAAAGAAGAACCCTTATAGTACGGATCTCAAAAAGGTGACTGTCCCCTTTTTAAGAGCGGGCGGTGCCTTTGAAAAGCTGGCGCCAGATGACAACAAAGCCCGAAGCGATGTAAATGGACGAGTAGGTACCGACCACAAACCCCACCATCAAGGTAAAGGCAAAGGTGTGTAAGACTTCTCCACCCACCACAAAAAGCGAGATGACTACCATCAACGTCGTTAAAGAAGTCAGCAACGTGCGGCTCAAGGTTTGATTCACACTCATGTTGATGACATCCATAAACTTCATTTTGCGATTGGCTCGGTCATTTTCACGAATACGGTCATAGACCACAATCGTATCGTTAACCGAGTAACCTGCAATCGTCATTAAAGCGGCCACCACCACGAAATCGATTTCTTTACCCGCCAAACACAATGCCCCTGCACCAATAATCACATCATGTGCCAGAGCCACCAAAGCGGCTAAACCAAAATCAAAGTGCCTAAACCTAAAGGCAACAAAGAGAAGGATGGCGCCCAAAGACCACAGAATGGCAAAGCTGGCCTTCTGTCGCAGGATTGGACCGACTGTCGGCCCCACACGCTCAACACGCACCAACTCCGCTTCACCGAAAGTGCCTTCAATGGCTTGTTTGGTTTTGGCCATGGTGATCTGTGTTTCTTCATCACTCACATCCGGTGTTCGCACTAACCATTCGGTAGGTGAACCAAATGACTGAATGGTGGCACCCTCAACGCCAATTTTATTCAAACTATCACGCATCACATCCGCTTCAATGGGCTCATTAAAACGGTATTCCTGCAACACACCACCTGTGAAATCAATACCATAACGGGCTTCACCCTTCATCACATATGAGGTTAAGCCAATCGCAACAGCGATCAATGAAAGTCCCCAACACACAAAGCGCTTGCTGACAAAATCAATTTTCGTGTCGCTTAACAACTTCATCATGCCCAATTTTTTCAGCCGTCCGGTCGCCAGCAAGATTTCAAATAACATGCGAGTGACAACCAGTGAAGTGAAAAGGCTGGCTAAGATACCAATACCTAACGTGGTCGCAAACCCACGAATCGGCCCTGTTCCGAACCAATACAAGAAGAAAGCGGCAATCAATGTTGTGATATTAGAATCGATGATGGCCGAAAACGCTTTGGCATAACCCGCATCAATGGCTAAGCTCACTGGCCGTTTAGCCGCCAATTCCTCGCGCATACGCTCAAAAATCAGCACATTAGCATCGACTGCCATACCAATGGTCAGGATAATACCGGCAATTCCTGGCAATGTCAGTGTCGCACCAAAATACCCAAGACCACCCAGCACCATCAACACATTAAGCGCTAACGCAATCACCGCAATCAGTCCAGCTAAGCGATAAAAACCCAACATAAAGACCACAACAATGACACCACCCAAAGCAATTGCCTTCACACCAGCATCAATAGAATCTTTACCGAGGGTAGGCCCAACCGTTCGCTCTTCTTCCACAACAACGGGCGCAGGCAAAGCACCCGCACGCAATGTGATGGATAAATCATTCGCCTCTTCACGTGTGAACTGTCCTTCGATAATCCCTGAGTCTGTAATGCGTGCACGAATAGTGGGTGCAGAAATGACAGTGTCATCTAAAACAATCGCCAAACGGCGGTTAATGCTCGCACCCGTCAGACGGCCAAATTCTTTAGAGCCCTCTTTAGTCAGACGAAAACTGACGACCGGCAAACCAATCTGGCCAACATCCACATAAGCATCTGCCAAAATATCGCCCAATAACACATCTTTGGTTTCTAATAGATAAGGCGCCCCATCATTGCCATTTAGGAGAATATTCCCTTCCGGAAGGTTGCCATCAGTGGCTCGCTGCAAAGCGCCGCGATTTTCAGAAACCAGCATAAACTTCAACTGAGCGGTTTTTCCAATGAGGTTCAAAGCCCGTTCACGATCGGTCACGCCTGGCAGCTGAATCAAAATGTGTTCTGTGCCCTGACGCTGAATGACCGGCTCACTCACACCGAATTCATCGATACGATTACGCAAAATTTCCAAAGCAATTGCCGTCACATCTTCATCTTTGGCATCCTCTGGAAGTCCAGACGTATCTACCTTGAGCACCAAGTGCATGCCCCCCTGAAGATCTAAACCAAGATTAATGCGTTCTTGAACTGGAAATGCAAAGTAGGCGGCTAATCCCACTAAGAAGACGACCAAGGGAAACTTCCATCGGAAACTGGCTGGAAACATAGAGCCTACTCCTTGCTTTCTTTGGCTTTACGCACCCGCTCAATGGCTGAGCGCTCAACTTCAATACGGACATTTTGATCGATCCTTAAGGTAAGCACATCATCCTTAAGGTTAACGATCGTACCAATAAGCCCACCTTTAGTGACAACTTCATCATTCTTTTTGAGGTTACTGAGCATATTGCCATGATCCTTTTGGGACTTGATCTGTGGACGAAAGACCAAGAAATAAAAAATCATAAACATAACCCCCAAAGGGACTAACAATCCTTGCACAATACTCGGTGCTTCTTGCTCCATAACTCAAAACCCCTTTTCTAACTGCCAATCACTTCAACAGGTGTCCGGAGCAGTGTCTCTAAATCCACATGCTGTATGCCCGGATAATAAAATTCGAGAATCTGCTCAGCAGTATACCCTAAACGCGCCAATTCCGCTGCTCCCCACTGACATAAACCCACACCATGTCCCCATCCATGCCCTTCGACAACAAATGCATCATCGACCTTGGTGACATTGAATTGCAAGCTACGCAACATTTCAAAACCAAATAACGCACGGAAATCGTATCCCGTTAATTCTAGCGTACGCTTGTCTCCTACAATTTTGACTTGCTCTGCGCGCCCTCCGGCTGTGCGCTTGGTGACCACCACTTCACGTACCGTACCCACTTTACCGTGCGGGCCTTTGTGCAACACCCAGTTCACGTCTTCTTTGGTCAGACGTCGCTTCCACGTATGAAAAGGCGATGCGGTGCAGTACTTACACATGAACCCACCTTCAAGTGGCGGAATATCGTATTTTTCGCCCATAATGCTGGCATTTTCAATGATGCCACCACAAGTAGAATGATAGAACGGTGGGAACAGTTTCCCTTCAAATAGAACGATTTTGCCCGCCGTGGCTTCAACTGCGATATCCGTCCCCTTCTTCTCAGAAGATTTGCCGCCATAATCTTGCGAAAGCACATTGGATGTCACATCAAAATCCGCACCGACTTTAATGTAACGACGGTACACCGCATAAGTGCGCGCAGCAATGGCAATAGCTTTTAGGGCTTCTTGCGGCCAATAATCCGGAGCTTCTTTACTCAGGACACCGCGCAAATAACTTTCGAGTGGCACATGGTTGATGACTTGCAGATTAAAATCTTGCTGCCGCATAATCTCAACGGTTCCACGCAAACGCGTGCCATTTAAATTGATGTCTGCATCCCGACTAGGCTCGATGTGCACACCAAAAACCGGTAACACACTTTGACCAAATTGAATCCCCTCACTCACCCCACGCACGATCACTTGGGGCATGCCCCCTGCATGTTTTAAGGGACTACCAGATCCCATTTCTCGCAGCAAATACTGACCATGAATTTGCAGATTCACTTGAGGATCACTTTGAACAATCGAGACACGGATAGACCGCGGATCAGGAGAAACACTTCCTTGAGCGTTGGCTACTGCTAAAGAAAAGCTGCACTGCGCCAAAAGCAAACCGAGCGCAACCCCATAGGTTTGAAACCGATTCATGGTCTGAATTTTCCTAATAGCCACAGAAATAGTGAAATCCCCCCGCTTATGACCAAACACGTTACCCACGGAAAATAAAAACTGAAATGCTCGCGCCGAACCATAATATCGCCTGGCATTCGGCCAAAACCTGGAATCTTCCCTAACAATACGATCCCAACACCGACACTCACTAACAAAATGCCTACGACTATCAGCGTTTTGCCTAAGGAAGCCAACTCACCACTCATCGCGACGATTGTTCAAACAGCGCTTCGGGTTTTTCTTTCAAAGCCGTTAAATGAGCCACAGCTTTTTCAGACACCATGCGTCCACGAGCTGTCCGTTTAATAAACCCCGTTGCCAACAAATACGGTTCCACCACTTCAGCAATCGTATCGCGCTCTTCATTCAGTGCAGCTGCCAGCGCATCAAGCCCCACAGGTCCTCCGCCATAGGTTTCAATGATCACACGCAACACCTTACGGTCCAAACCATCAAGCCCCTTAGCATCTATTCCCTGTTGAGTGAGGGCGGCTTGTACAATATCCATGGTGATGCGTCCAGCATGTTTCACATCGGCATAATCACGCACACGGCGTAACAACCGATTGGCAATTCGGGGTGTCCCACGAGAACGTTCTGCAACAGCAAGAGCTGCTTCGGCATCTATTGAGGTGCTCAAAATATCTGCTGAGCGTAAAACCACCTGCGTCAATTGCTCTGGACTGTAAAAATCTAAGTGATACATCATGCCAAATCGCGACCGTAACGGATTGGACAGCAAACCCGAGCGCGTTGTGGCGCCAATCAGCGTAAATCTTTTCAGGTGAAACTTGATGGTCTTAGCATGCGGCCCTTTATCGATCACAAAATCAATTTCAGAGTCTTCCATAGCGGGATATAAAAATTCTTCGACCACTTTAGACAAGCGATGAATCTCATCAATAAACAGCACATCCCCTTCTTGAAGATTCGTCAGTAAACCAATCAAATCCCCCGCACGATCAATTGCCGGCCCGCTGGTTGCCGTTATCTTGGCATCCATTTCTGCCGCAACGATATGCGCCAAACTGGTTTTTCCCAAACCTGGCGGCCCCGCCAAGAGCAAGTGTTCCATAGGTTCTTCACGCTTTTTGGCCGCAGCAACCGCCACTTGAATGTTTTCTTTAACCTGCACTTGCCCAATATAATCATCAAACCACTGTGGGCGCAGACTCAAATTCAACACACTGTCTTCGTCGGTTTCCACTCGCTTGTCTTGAATGGGCATCTCATGCTCCAACATCAAACAGCCTGCACTAAACGTTGTCGATACACAGCATTAAGCAGTTCTTCGGAATCTTTGACCTTGGGATTATGCTCTAATGCCTGTTTAATCATGGTTTTGGCTTCGGCATTGGAATATTCTAATTGCATCAATACCGCAATCGCTTCGCTTTCCATCGCATCCGTGGGTGATGCTTTGGCCGTCGGAAGCACTTCGTCTTCTGAACGCTGAATCAACGCATACTTGCCCACCTTGCCTTGAAGCTTAGCAATGATTTCACGCGCACGTTGAGCGCCAATACCTGGCAATGATTTGAGGAGTTTTTCATCACCTTCATCAATGGCTTGTGCGATGACTGGAATGGGTTGAGTGAATGCTTTAATGGCAGCACGTGGCCCCACGCCAGAAACAGAAATAAAACGCAAAAAGAATTCGCGTTCCACTTCGTTCATGAAGCCAATCAACACCGGCACACCACGATTCATTTCAATTTGTAGGAAATTATAGACAATCAGTTCGATGGTAGCTAAAGGCTCTTTCACGCGCTGCTCGATTTCGCGCAACACAGAGGGTGCCACTAAAATCTCATAAGTCAGTGCACCGGCATCTAAAAGCACATGCGTCTCACCAACTTGACTGATCGTTCCACGTATTCGGGATAGCATTTTATCTACTTCCAGGAATTAAGCTTACAGATTCGATGTGCACATACGCAATCGCCAAAGCTAACGCATCGGTGGTGTCATACGACCAGGTCGATTCTAAAGCACCGAGCCAATGGCCCACCATACTCGCCACTTGGCCTTTGGAGGCATGTCCATTACCTGATACAACACGTTTGACTCGTGTCGGTAAGTATTCTTCTAACCCCACACCCTGTTCTTGAACAGCCAAACACACCACACCGCGTGCATGCGACATCAAGGATGCCGTTGTGACATGTTTACGATGGGTAAACACTTTTTCAAGCACAGCCATTTGAGGTCGATGTTTGACCATTTGTGCAGCCAGTTCATCATGCAAAAAACGCAGTCGATCTTTGAGGGGTAATTTCTTTTGGGGGCGCACATCCCCCGCCGCAATGAGCTTCAGGTTGCGACCTTGCGCTTCAATGAAACCATAGCCTGTTGCACCTAAACCAGGATCAATCCCCATAATAATCAGCGGACTTAACCTTCCTCGGATGGCATCAGCTCATCCGGAATATCGAAGTTGGCAAAAATGCGTTGAGTGTCATCATTATCATCTAGAACTTCTAAAAGATGCAGCAATTGCTTAATCTGATTAGGGTCCTCTACTCGAATGAGTGTTGAGGGAATCAGCGTCACTTCGGCATTTTCGGTACTGATTTGATTGTCTTCCAAGGCTTTTTTTACGGCTTCAAACGTCGAAGTGGGGCTAGTAATGGTCGCCACCCCATCATCCACCTCAAAGTCTTCTGCACCTGCATCCAAAGCGATTTCCATCACTTTGTCTTCATCAAGACCTTCAAGCGAAACAGGCACAACACCCTTTTGCTCAAAAATATAAGCCACACTGCCAGCCCCAGCAGAACTGCCGTGATTCTTATTGAGTAGACTGCGCAAATCAGCAGTTGTGCGGTTGTTATTGTCGGTAAGGCTTTCAATTAAAATAGCAACACCACCCGGGCCATAAGCTTCCATCACCACTTCTTCATAAGTCACACCCGGAATTTCACCCGTACCTTTTTTAATGGCTTTTTCGACATTATCTTTAGGCATGTTGGCATCACGCGCTTTATTCATCGCCAACCGAAGTCGAGGGTTGGAGACAGGGTCACCCCCACCAATTTTGGAAGCAACTGTGATTTCTTTAGCCAATTTAGAAAAGATTTTGCCGCGCTTTGCATCCGCATGCGCTTTTTTGTGCTTGATAGTTGACCATTTGGAATGTCCTGACATCGACCCTCGATCCTTATGCTTGTTGCGTGAACTTATGACTGTGAAGGGGCTTAGTATATCACCGCGCAATGACTTGGTGAAGACCTCTCCACGCCATTATCGCCTTTTACAATAAATATCACCTATTGAGGGAGACCTCGGTCGCTTCGAAGCGGCAAGTTTGAGAAAAGGGGCACCAAACCTTCCCCGCTAGAGCTTCTTCATCTGCATAGCCCAAGTAATGCAACAGCATCGGAAGCACATCCGCCATCGCAATCATATCAAGGGTTCGTGGCGATATATGCGGGCCTGCCAACACTAAAGGCAACAAACGATCTTTTCGATTCAAGCCACCAAAGCCATAGGCGCGTTTTGTGAACCCATAGCCTGTTTGAGCCACCATAAAAAGATCGCCCATGCGTTCATTGGCAAATAATTCAGGAATTGCCGAAACAATACCCGGATAAGCCGTATTTTTAGTCGCTTCTAACCAGTCACGCTCGGCATGAAAATCACGCGCCATAAACGCAGCAATGCGTGCATCCAGTTCATATTGAAGAGGGTCTTGGCCCTTTATCACGCGATAAGCATAGTGACGCTTACCCGCTCTGGTAGTCTGACTGATCAGTCCTTCGCCTTCACGCGAAGTCACCACATAGGTGTGGGTTTCCCGGCCTCGATAAAACAATAACCCTACACTCTCTAAACTCGTCAGTGATTTGATAATGTCAACGGTCTTACCGACATGATTGGTGTATTTACGCAGATGTACCTGGGTCAATGGATCCCGCTTTTCTTGAATTCGATGAAGCCTTTGCACATAGGCTTCATCACGTGAGCGGAAATAAAGCATCTGACTCCGATCACCAAAGGGCACTTTAGCCACATCATAGGTATCCACAACCCATTCATCGTCCACCCTCTTTCCAGGGCGATAGCATTCTTCGCGCGTACAGCGTGAAGGGGTGTGATCATTGAGCAATTGATGCAGAAACAAATCCACATTCTCGGCACGCTTTGATGGGGCTCTGCCCTGAGTAGACGTCAATAAAATGGACACCTCATCATAAATACCCACATCCTGCAAACTTTGCACGAGTTTGCCAAACTCTGCATCCAACCACTGCAGGTATTCTGCATATGATGATTCTTTTTGCTGCGGCTCTCCGCCTAATCCCACCAGATGCGCCACAACCAATTGCGGAACGCGCTTAAACTTGCCTTGTACCCGCAATACCGAACCAGCCTGATCTAAAGTCTGCGCATCCAATCGATACCAATTCTCCACACTAAAAGCCAATCCGGTATCCAGTTTATCCTGAACCCAATACTCACTGCCCTTTCCCAAAGCAGAAAAGGTAGATGTGGTGTAATTGGGCTGAGCATAATCCACCAGCGAAGGCACTGTTAAATGCTCTTGTATGTGAAAAATCCAACGGCGTTCATCAAAACGGCGCAAGGGGGTGTCCACAATATTGAAATCATTTTGGGTAGGGAGCGCGTGGTGTGAGAGCCCAGCGCTAGTCAACAACACAGACACATTGACAGGAGCAATAGCAGGCACTGCAGACATAACGTGCTTTACATGAACACCTCGCTCGATGAGATGGGTTTTCATTGCGGGGAGTTTGCCCTCATTTAAAAAACGCTGAAAGGTTTCAGCGGGCAAACCATCTACGAGTAAGAGTAATAAATGATTGTCAGACGTGTGGAGAGACTGTGCATCAAGCTCATAAACCTTCTCAGCAAAGTACTGTGCATGCGTGACACAACCGCATAACACGGCGAAGGTTAAAACAACAGCCCTACAGATTGTTTGCATAGATTGAGGATTGAACGATCAAGATTTCCAGGTCTTTTTGAACAAGGCTTCATCAAAACCCACAGTAAACTTTTCACCATCAGTAACAATAGGGCGCTTGACCAATTTGCCATGTTCTGCCAGTAATTTTAATAAAGCCGATTCACTGGTGGTTTTGATTTTATCTTTCATGTTCATTTCGCGGTAAAGCACGCCTGAACGATTAAATAACTGGCCAATTTCATACTGACCTGTTTTCAGGATAGCTTTAAGCAAAGTTGCTGAGGGAGGTTTTTCGGTAATATCGATCTCTTGAAAAGCGATCTTCTTTTTTTCTAGAAAAGACTTGGCCTTGCGACAGGTTGAACACTTGTTATAGCCATAAAACTTCATCCATTCCTCTATAATTGATTTTTGTGCCGCAATTACGGGCGCGTTTGAAAAGGAGCACGAATATTTTGGTACGCCGTATTGAGATCAACACCCATCAGTCCCATGACAGCTGCCACAGCTAAAGCAATGAATGCAATCAGCATGGCATATTCCACTATAGTCGCACCACGTCGGTTTCTCATGAAAGTATTGTACCAAAGCCTTCCCTAAAGGTTGGATATTTAAATACATAACCCAGCTTTTTAATTTTTTGGTTAGAACAGCGCTTGTTCCCACTGGCGCGTGCACTGTCTTGCTTAGCAGACTCAGCTACGGTCACTCCAGCGCGCACCATCAACCATTTATAGAACTCATTTTTAGGAGTCGGCTGATCATCCACCCCCAAATACACCTCACCCGCCTGTCCTTTCTCAATAAGCAATCCTAAAATACCCACAATATCCTCAAGGTGAATTTGATTGATGTAATCTGTGGACTGTACAGAGGCGCGACCATTCTGTAATAAAGACACTCGATCACGCTGCGGGCCATAGATACCGCCCAAACGCAGCACCATCGTTTCAAATGGTGCCTGCAGCACCGCAGACTCTGCTTCTAATAAAATACGACTGCGTTCCTGGGCAGGTTGCGGGTCTGTGCTTTCATCAACCCATTCTCCGTCTTGCTGACTGTAAACACTTGTACTGGATATCCAAATCAATCGTTTAGGGGGTTGCGACTGCAAAACATTAATGAGATTTTGAATACCCTGCACATAGTCACGGCCCTGATTCTCACGCCAATTAGGAGGCACAGCCACAACAACCACTTCAGTATGCGGTAATTGAAGTGTCTCAGGTAGCAAGAGATCGGCGCAGATAGGCTCAACACCTAAAGCGCGAATGGCGTCTGATTTGTCGGGATTACGCCGAAGTCCCCAAACAGGAATATGTTGTTGCGCAACGGACTGGGCAAAAGCCGATCCAACATAACCACAACCGACAACAAGTAGACTTTTCACTGGAACTTAAAGGAGGGGTCTTCAATGATTCCAACAAAAATCGGTACCAATTCTTCATACTCAGCGGCGGGACATTCAAATAAGATTTCAGAGAAGTAATTCTCACCAAAGACGCTGATGCGTAAGGTGCTCACCGGATAGCCCCCTTCAATAGGAGAAAAAAGCCACGCAGAGAAAAAACCGGTACGCTCGCCTACTGGAACTTTTTTAGCAGACAACAATTTCAGCTGCCCCTCGCTCGCCAACTCTAAGGCCGTTAACCACTGGTTTGCCGCTTGCTTAGGGTTGGAAAAATCAATCCAGGACAAATTTTCTAAGGTTTCTGGCGAAGATTGCGTGAGGTGAATGCCTGCTAGATAAGGATCATCCATAGCCGTAACAGGTTCGCGTGTGATGAAAATATGACCACCTTGCTGGGTGTCTGATTGCCAGGTATTCCACCCTTCGGGGTACTTGATGTGAATCCCCTGTGCTTCATCTTCAAAAACGCTGTATGCAAAACCAGGATCGTACGGCTCAAGTTCATCCGCCACCTGTTGGGCCAAATCCGAAGAAATACTTGAGGACACAACTCCGGGAGCAACGGCTTCAGGAATCGCTGCTTGCTCTTCAATCGCTCCAGGCTCTTCAGTTGCATCTACCACAGGTTGTTGAACTTCTTGCGCAGATACCGTGACATTGGGGACACATAACAACAGTCCCACAGCCACAACCTTAATCCCCCTAAAAGATCGAAGCAATTGATTCATTTATGCAGTATTGTACCAGGTTCCCGGCTTGGGTTGGCCTTGCAGAAATTGAAAAACCTCATTGAACTTGCCTTCAAAACGAAATCCACGGTCATCAATGTACAAACTCGCGGGCGGCTTTATATGTGTGATCCGAATATTTTCCATACAAAACCCATGCATCTCCATCCACTGCCTGATGCCATCGACGCCTAATGGGTCTAAGGCCCGACAACTTGAAATCACAACACGATACCCGCGATCTTTGAGTTGTTTCAAAAATGCTTGTGCCCCCTGAATCGGTGGATCCTCAGGCATAGGGCCTGTCCATCCCTGCGTGAAAGAATGCAACACTCCATCAAAATCAACACAAATGGTACGGTCAAAAGCGTCTATATCTTCCTGTGTGAATCGATGTTCCATTCAATTCAAGCCTCACGCACACCCTGGGTAACCATCATGAAACACAACAGGCACTTCAAGCTCTAAATAAGGGGCATCAAACGCTTTTGGCAACGGACCAAATGGAGCTGCCTGATGAACAATTCGCATGACTTCGGATTCAATCTCCTGATAACCCGAAGACTGCAAAAAACGGACATCCCGAATAGCTCCATAGCGATTCACTGAAATCACCACCGTAGTGCTCACATCCACTTCAACAGCCAATTGATGCCTACGTGCCTGTTCAGCAATCTTACGGTGCACATTTTTCACATAATCATCCAACTCATCGCGCAAACCTTCGCTGGCCTGAGCTACTGAAGGACGTAAAACAGAAACGGTTGCCCCAAAAAAACCTGGAGCAACAACCATAAGACCCGCAAGGGTAATCCACCGAAAGAGTGTTGTTTTTGCTTTCATGCCATATCCTTGTTACGGATTAATTCCCACGTCAATCACTATAGGCCTATGGTCCGACCCTATATGAGATCCATTCCTACGATCATACACCACCACGCCATCAGATACCAGACAATGATCAATGGTAATGCCTAAACCGCGGAGAGCGTGTGGCCATGTTGGCAGACGCCCAAAACCCGCACGTGAATCACGAAGTTGACTGACCTCAATCAGTTCTTTGAAATGTGGGGACCAAGACGTCAAATTAAAATCCCCCATCACAATCACCGGTTGTGTTTGTTGGCCAACCCACTCAGCCACAAATTTTAATTGTTGATTACGCTCGGCTGCAAAAGCAGGCACCAGGGGCGCGGGAGGATGAATACCCAATAAGGACCAAGACTTTCCTTGATGATTGAACCGCGCAGATACAGACCAAACACTGCTTTCAAGAAACTGAAAGACTCTCACTTCTTCCCAAGGGATACGACTGAATATCCCTATCCCTAAACCATCTTTACGTGCATAAACTTCATGGTAAGGGTATGCAGATTCTAAGCTTTTCAGTTTTTCTTTCCACACATAATCGATTTCAATCACCAAAACAATATCAGGATTCTCTTTCAAAATGGTTTCCTTAACCCATCCATACCACGTATTTCCTTGTAAAACATTCGCACTCATTAAGCGATAATCAGGCTTGCCTTCAGGCGCTGGATAAACTGCCGGATAAGACGGAAATACGGCCGCGCTGTTGATACCCAAAAGAAGGCCTGCCACAATAAGCCAACGTTTACGCTTGAATAAAAGAGCAATCAACAGTGCTGAACCAAAAACCAGTGAATAGTGCATCCTAAAATTACACAATAATTCAAAAAACCAAGATTCCTGAGCCCAAAAAGCAGCAATACTTGCCAAACCTGTCAGTATCAATAAAAACTGCCCCACACGACCTATCCAACGTATTTTCATAGAGTGCCTTCGTCGGCCAACCAACTCACAACATGCGGACTCATCAAATCAGGATCCAACCGCAGTGCAGCGCGAATCATTGCCTTAGCTTGTTCTCGATCGCCTAACTCTTCATAAGTGATACCCAAATGGTACTTAATTTGCGCTGACCGTGGAATTTTTTCACTCAGCTCTTCTAATATCGGCAGTGCTTGTGCATAGTGCTTCAACGCCACCCAATTCAACGCTAAAGCCTCCTTCAAACTCAGATCCTGAGGACGATCCAATAAAGCCGCTTGATTGTGTTTTAAGGCCAATCGATGATCAGAATACCCTTCCCCAAAAACACCTAAGTAAATCAAACCCAATTGATTATGCGCAACTGAATTCGTGACATCTAAGCGAATGGCTTTTTCAAATGCCTTAATCGCTTCAATCACATTGCGCTCTAATAAAGCCACTTCACCCTGATGGTTGAAATACTCCACACTATTGGGTTTTGCTAATTGCATAGCCTGTGTATACGCCCGTACCGCTTCAGGAGCACGATGCCAATCTTCATAGAGCCGCCCTAAGTTTTGAAAGATGAGGCGACGCTGATCTGTTTCATCTGGATGCAACTCGTCTAAAGCCCGCTGAAACGCATATTCTGATTTGACATACTCTCCATGTTCTAAAAAGTAAATGGCTCGTTGAAACGCGTCTGCAGCTTGCGCATAAGGATAAACAAATGGTACTTGTGCCGGCTCAAAAAAGACAGTTCCCATCATGAGGGGGACAAAAATAAAACACAAGGCGCTGCGCAAAGGGGCTGTACGCTGCAATCGCATCACCGAGAGATAACTGATGGCCACTGCCGCGACACCCGCAAGTGACATACCAATCCAGCCCAGACGAGCCAGTAGAAAAGAGGGCGGCATCGGAATTTGCAACTCTTCCATAATCCACAAAAAAAGCATTCCGCTAACCACAAAAAGGTACAAAGGTGCCCATGCATACAAATTGAGCAGCTGAGAGGTTTTAAAAAAACCATTCCCTCCAGAAAAAAGCACCGCCAAGTGATACAGCATGCCACCTACCCAATACTGCACTACACCCAGAACAGCCCCACCCACCAACACGCCCATCCACAAAGGTTCAGGCTGCCCCCAAGGAAAAAACCAGGAGAGAACATCCACCCAACGAGAGAGTATCGACAAACTGCAAATCCCCATGCACCACACCATGAAAGTAAAACCCCAGGGGCGCTGGTCTTCAATGCGTTCTAGGAAGGAATCAAATAGATTTGCCACAGCAAAACCTACTCTTTGTCTTCAGGAGGTTTTTTCTTAGAATCAGAGGGTTTATCTTTACGGGCTTGATCAAAAATTATCGCTTGTCCGACCATATAGGCATCTTCTTGAAGTTGGTTAAACTTGCGAACCCACACCTCAAAAAACTCCAAATTGTCTTCGATCCATTTCTCATCAATGCGTGCTGATACCCACAACTTTGTATCACAATCAGGGCAACGCACTTCGACCGATTCTTTCATCATGCCTTCAAGATCATCAATCGGTAAAAAGAATTGCCGCGAACACTCACTGCAATCGAGTTTCGTTGCGACACAAACAATCATACTGTCCTCCGATGCCCTGTCAGTGAACCATTGCTGGAGGCAGATGCTTATTGAGTATCTGCTCCAACACATCTGACGCTAACTGCCCCGTTGCGACTTGCGTGACTTCACCGATCATATGAACTTGTCCATCATCCTGAATTTCAATAGCCAGCTCACCCCCTGGCATATGCACAGTCATTTGGGCATCAACCAAACCCAGTTTATAAGCCACGCTTGCTGCTGCACAAGAACTACTCCCTGATGCCAAAGTATAGCCTGCACCCCGCTCCCAAATTTCGATTTGAATGGCGTTACGGTTCAGCACCTTCAACAGTTGCATGTTGATTCGATTCGGAAACTGGGCATGATGCTCAATTTCAGGGCCATACTCACAAGCCAATTCTTTAGAAATCTCACCCAAAGGCACCACACAATGCGGATTGCCAATCGACACACAAGTTACGGTTAACTCACGACCACAAACCACTAAACCTTCTTCGATGACATTTCGACTTTTACCCGCTACCGGAATTTGATCACTTTGAAAAGTCACGGTTCCCATGGCCACTTTAATCCGCTTCGCTTGCTTATCCAAATACTCAACATGAACCGTACCCCCTAAGGTATCCAATTCAAAAGTCGTGGCTTTTACATAGCCTGCATCAAATAAAAAACGCGAAAAGATGCGAATACCATTTCCACTTTTTTCAGCCTCACTGCCATCGGGGTTATAAATTTTAAGCGACATGCGCCCATCTTGGATGAAAGGCCCATGCAAAATACCGTCTGAGCCCACACCATAATTTCGGTGACAGATTAACTGCACCGCTTCTGAGGTCATTTCTAAATCGGTTTTATTTGGATCAATCACTAGGTAATCATTACCCAGTCCATGGTATTTGTGAAATGTTACGTTCATCTTTCCCTTTTAAATTGCGAGGGCTAACAGCACACTAAATCCCATAGCAACGGCGCCCCACAGTCGATAAAACTTTAACTCTAGTTGATCCCACCAACGGACCACTCCCAACAATTGCTCTCGTGGTGCAATCAATAAATACAATCCTTTAATGCCAGTCATGACACCCAAAACCGCAATCAAACCTGACCAACGGGTTTCAGGCGCGGCTAAGAGCAACCCCAGCCCCATCACAATCGTAAACAGCGCCCATCCTCGATGCGATTTGTCTTTCAATAACAAATCTGCCATCAACTTACCCTGTTTGGGCACCAGGACCAACAAAACACCCATAAGCCCCGAATAAAGACTCAATCCAATGACCAGAAAACGAATCATACGGTTTGTGCATCCTCAGTCCACGAAACATGGCAGGCATGACATTTGGATTGCTTAAGCGAAATCCCTAACAAAACTCGACACCGCGGACACCGCCAATTCATTGTCGATGCCCCCACAATCAAAACAGCCGGAAGGATAAAAGGCAGCAGCCATAAAAGCGCCGCATAACCTCGGTAGGTAACAAAACTGATCATCAGCGGAACCATCACAACCAATGGAAAGAAATACAAAATCAACAACACATTGAGCCGAATTTGCCGGCGCCGCTTCCGATAAAAAACTTCCGCCAAATCTATTTGGGCCATCACCAACTGAAAGTTGGCCTCGGAGCCTCAGACGCTGGTGAGGCTATGGTCGATGTTACCGAAGCCGTGGTTGTTTCTTCTATTTTCTCGACCTCATAGGCGCTTACATCAAATAAGCTCCACTTACTTCGATAAGAGCGTTCTAACTCATCTGTAAAAAATCCGGAAATTTTAGCATTACCGGTTACCTGACATTCTTTCAAAGTATTGGCAACTCGTGATGCAGGGATCCACATCCGCGTACTCTTACCTGGCGCTAATGTATGGGGCAAAGCACTGTCACCACTCGGTTTGAGAAATACAAAATCACGCCCATCCACTAAATGGATTCCCATAGACGAGAGTGATGCTGGCGTTTTACCAATATTCGAGGCTGCCAAAATCAACATAGGCTTCTCAGCATTGCTTCCCTGATTCAAAAAACCCAAATTCACTTTGACCGTTAACCTTGGGCGATTCGAAATCCGCTCTGCAAATAATAAATATGTGGCTAACACCGCCCCATAAACCGCAACTAATCCGATCAACCCTAAAGTCCAAGACATGAGCTCTTCCCCCTTTTGTGCCTACCAGCAGCTGCGTTTCTACAAATCACGAAACTCAGCGTTAATCGTCTCCGCTTCTTGCTGCGCAGCCTTTTGCTTTTTTGCTGATTTAGGCCGAGCCTGATTCAAACCAGATTGCTTCCCTGCAAGAAAACCTGAATACCAACAAAATCCTAGAATAAAAAGTAAAGTAATGCCTGACATGCCACCATTCTAAGGCATTTTGGCAGGATCTCTAACCCCAAAATCGCGCCGCACCTTAGGCTGCAGCAGATAAAGACTGATTATCAGCGGCATCACCCCTCCTGCTACCACACAAAAGAAGAGCACCAAAGACACCGTTTGTTGCTGCATACGGTCTTTACTCGCCTGTAGGGATTGCTGAATCTCATCAGGCGTTTGCCCTGCATAACCTGCCCCTTCAAAAGCCTCCGGATTATCTTCAACCACTGTCGAGATGTCAAAAGCAAAGAGTTTTTGTCCCACCCGCTCATGCACAAGTGGTTTTAAATAAGGCTGCATCCACACAAACATACCCACTAGAGCTATCTGAGCCACCAAAAACCCGATATAAGCCCACCGCCTACGCTGAAACAGCATCAAAGCCAAAACAGCCAAAACAGGCAACAAAATACCCAAAACACAAATATGGTGTGTGGGCATCAGCCCTGCTTTCTGAGGCAAAAGATAAAAACCCAACCCGCCTACCAACACACTCCACCAACAGAAAATAGTGATCCAGGGATCTTTGGTTTGAACCGTTTTCATGAGAGCACTCTCTTTGCTTCCCGAATTCCAGACAAATAAGCCCCCTGCACGGTACCTGGAAACTCGCGCGATGTCGCTTCTCCTGCAAAGAATAACCGCCCATGCCTTAAAGGTTCTGCCAATAAATCATAAGCTTCCGGTTTTGAGCGTGCCGATAAATAGGAATAGGCCCCATAAGCATAAGGGTCACTCCCCCACTTGGTGACACGAATGCCTGTAGCCGTTGGAATGTCTCGACCAAAAATATTTTTTAGAATCTGCATATTCTGACTCAAGATCTCTTTATCTGAAAGAAATTCAATTTGGCGCGCAAATTCGCCCCCTGCAAATGCCATGAGCAATGGCTGATCGGCATACCTTGCCATGTTGAGGTACTTGGGATATTCACCCGCTTTTTCAGACACATACCCCAAATAGGTTGTCTCCTTAGGCCAAAATATTTCAGGAAACCGCAGGATAACTTTATTAAGCACGCCCATATCCAAACTGTATATAGCAGCTTGCTTATCTACTGGCAATGGAGGGTCAAACCGCACCACGCCTTTTTTCAAGACACCTAAAGGCAAAGTCACAATCACTGCATCGGCATCAAAACTGCCTTGAGGTGTGGTGACGCGCACGCCTTCAAACCCATGTTCAATTTTTTGTACCGTCTGTTGATAACGAATATCCAAGCCTTGCGCCAAATTGCGCACGAGCGCATCATGCCCTTGAGGAAATAAAGCCTCTGTGCCCGTAAAATGGGTCTTTGCATCACTATACGCTAAAGACAGTTCTTCTAGTTCAGCGCCCGTCTCCATGACAAGTGCTTGCTTTGAGAACTGCAAATACCGCCTATCATTTTGTGACAAGTTTTCATTGATCAGGCCATGCTTAAGCGCTTCACCAAGAGAGATATCCCGCTCATAAGTTTGAGCTAACGCTTTTCCCTGAGCTAACCATCGCTTAAAATTTTTTTCATGTGCTCTCACGTCTTCTTGCGACAGTTCTCGGCCATCCGCATCGTAAACTGCCCTATCCCCATGATCTATCACCGCCGTTGAAATGCCCATTTGCTCGGCTAATTGTGCTATGGGGTTCTCTGCTATGTCATGAATCCATGCAGCCCCCAAATCAACCGCTGCACCAAAATCTCGGTTGGTCCAAATACGCCCCCCCATGCGTTGGCGGGCCTCAAGGACTGTCACTGTAGCTTGTTTACTTAAAACAGAAGCTGCCGCCAAACCCGCCATTCCCGCGCCAATCACAATGACCGAAGCGCGTTGTGATTCTTGTGCAAATACAGGAGGCAATTGCTTAAGGTAAGCCGATGCAGCGAAAGCCGCTGATAACTTGAGGAAGGCGCGTCTGTCCATAAAGAGAAAGAAAGAGGTCCCCTATTATTGCCAACTGAGCTGGAGCGCTTTGATTTTCTTCATTTCCTCTGCGCTAAGAGAAGGGGCATCTAAAGCCGCCAGATTTTCAGTGAGTTGTTGTTGGTTGACCATCCCAGGAATCACCACTGAAACGCCAGGCAATCCCAACGAATACTGAATCGCAGACTGAGCCAAAGTTCGGTCCTTGTGCACCAAAAAACGAAACTGCGCAGCACGGCGTCTGCGTTCCATCAATTCCTTAAGGTCGCGCAAAGTGTTATCTGCCATTGTATCTGAATCCGCATCGGTCAATAAGCCCTGCGCTAAAGGAACGCGGGCAATCACTCCGATATTCTTTTGTTGTGCCAACTCAAGAAACTTTAACGATGCTTCAAAATCCAACAAATTGAGCGTGACCTGAATCGTTCCGATACCTTCAACATCTAAACACGTAAAAGCATCATCCACCGTGACACAGGAAACACCAAAGTGCCGAATCTTACCTTGACGCTTAAGCAGCCGAAAGGTATCGAAAACTTCGCCATGCTCTAAAACTTCTGGGGTGGGGTTGTACAATTGATAAATATCCAGGTAATCGGTTTGCAATCGAATAAGGGATTTTTCGATCGCATCCATAATGTGTGCATGCGAATAATCATAGTGCTGCTGACTTTCACGCATGCCATGCAAAGTCCGCTTCATTTTGTTAAACAGTCCACTGATTGGACTCAGATACGGACGAACCATTAAGGCCACCGCACCTAGAGGTTTAAATCGTTTGCCCACCTTACTCGCAATGATGACTTGATCGCGCCGTGTTTTAAACGCCTGCCCCAACAACTTCTCACTGTTTCCAAAACTATAACTGTCTGAAGTATCAAAAAAATTAACGCCTGAATCAAACGCACGGTTCAACGCCGCCAAAGCCTCTTTATCATCTTTATGGAACAAACCTCCGCCTAAAGACGAACAGCCAAATCCCATTTCACTAATTTTTAACTCTGTATTTCCCAATTGTCTTTGCTTCATTTTTCCTGCGTCTGTTTGAATTGCTGACAAAAACTTTTACCATCCAGACCCTGTTTGGGTTTTTGACCCAAGAGATCCAGCCAAGTAGGCATCACATCAACGGTCGCCATTCCTTCAATTTTCTTTCCAGGCACAACCCCAGGACCATGGACAAACAAAATCCCGGACTCACGGTGTGACCCTGTCGTTGGCCAACGCATACCCGCCCTTTGGCGCGCCACAAAAACATCATCTCGCTGTTCAGCATCTTCGGTTGGCATATATTCTCCTGCTTTCCAACAAATGGTCAAGTCAGGAGCATATTCCATGAGAGGGCCAGAAAACAATTCATGAGCTTGATACACCCCTTCGACAGGCTTATCTCCTGTCATTGGGTCCACTAATTCTAAAAGCTGTTTCTTGATTTGCTGGCACAACTGCTGATACTCAAGCCCCGGCTCAACAATTCCCTTAGGATCACGCCCTTTTAGGTTGATATAAATACTGCCTTCTTTGCCGCGAGAAAATGCCCGAGTTTTACTCCAATCAATGTGACCATGCTCTGAGACATCTTCCATGTGCGCTTTAACAGCCCCCAAATATTTATTGGCATAGTAATACGTCCATTTGGGTAGCCATTTCATTAACGCTTCTTTCATCACAATTTTTGATTCACGCGCCTTACGCTGTTTCTCAACAGAATCAGACGTCATTTCTTGCTCGAACAAAAACCCCTGTTGGCGCAACCATGTATCTATTTGAACACCGGACCGTAATGGCCCAGCACCGCATTCTGAAAACACAAAAAGATAGGCGTTTGGGCCGATCAATTCCAGATACTTTGCCAAGGCTTTATCTAAAGCTTGATAGGCTTCTTTAATCACATTGCGATAAAGGCTTTGCTCATCATGCATGTCTTGCCAAAAATAATGCTGCGCCATCGCAGTCGCACTCGTGAAGGTTAAAAAAAACTGGGCAGGGTGTTTGTGCAGCAAATAACGAACCACACGACTGTATTCGGCAACATCCTCAGGAATTAAAGTCAAATAATCTTCCTTTTGGCGTCCGCCTGGAAAAATATCTTTAAGTCGATAATTTCCATACCGCTTCACAATATCATCGTAAATTTCCTTGGGTCGAGCAATAGATCGGTGCGCACCTGGAGCGTCTTGCCCTGAGATCATCACTCCCAAGATATTCTTCGGAGGGTATGTCAAAGGGACATTAATGATATTGCTGGTAATCCCTAAATCACTCAAATGATCCCAAATCGGCGGCTCAGATAAAGCACTGCCATTGATCTCTTTAAAATCCCCCTCGGGTCCACGTTGCCAAAAATCAAAAGCTCCGTGTTTCCCAGGAAGCGTCCCTGTGAGGATAGTGCCCCACATTTGCGGCGTCACAAAAGGCACGCTCGATTTCAAGGGCCCCCAAGCGCCGTGAGTCATGAGTTTCTTAAAGGTAGGCAAGTCTCCAGCATCCACCCAGGGTTGGATGAGATCTAGTGTGGCCTCGGCCAAAGCAATACTGAATACTTGGGTATGTTTTTGTTCCAGAAACATTATTGCTCTATGCCTAATAATTGACGGTATATCAATTCATGTTGGTCTACAGACTGCTGGCATTCGTAATGCATTTGAACATACGCTTGGCCCTTATCCGCCAAAACTTTCCACGCATCATCTTTCAGCAGAAAATTCAGTCCTTCTAGGAAATTATCATTATGTGCCCAATACCCAAAACGCTGTGTGACCTCACTGGTGTTCACTGAACTCAACAAGGCACACCGATGCGCTAAAGCCTCAAGAAAAGATGTCGGGAGGCCTTCTCGAGATGAGGTATTAATGAGAATCCAACTCTGTTCAAGCACTTCTGACATTTTATTCGATGTGAATTGGTCCACAAATCCTAACAATTTCACATTGTCCAATTTGCCATACTCAGCGCGCAAAGAGCGATCCCACTCTGCGTTTTGCCCCTGCCCAATGGCCACAAAATCAACATCTGTACGTTGTTTAGCCAACTCCAAAAAAAGCTCAGGACGTTTTCGTCTATCCCATCGACCCAAAAAGCAGACCTGGGGTTTATCCGATTTATGTAATGCTCTTTGCGGAATTTCAATTGGCGAGGGCAAAAATAACGGACGCTGCTTTAACCCATACAATTTCTGCGCTTTCGCCTCTAACCCTTCGGCGCAAGAAAAATAGGCATCCGCTTTTTTCACTGCATGCCTCACCCATGGATTGTGCTCATACGCTAAAGACCGTAAGGTTTTAAATCGACTGACTGAAGGTCGAGCCACTTCTAAAAACCAATCCTTGGCATCCCGCGGATCTCGAAACGTGACCACATGTTTACTTCTAGGTGAAGTTTTCAGCGCGTAGTAGGTCCCCATAGAAGGCTCTTGTGAATGGTAAATGTCTGCATTAATTTGACGATATAAAACTTGTGAGATCCAAGGTTGCTCTGCAGGAAAGCTCAAGACATGCATCCCATCAAGCACCTCCACCGGCTGCTGATCTGCACGCCTGGGCACCACCACAATGACTTCATGCCCACGCTTAGCCAATTCACGGCCTAACATACGCGTTGAGCGGCCAAAGCCCCCATACTTCCCCCAAGCAAACACTTCCACACAGATCAAACAAATACGCATCTTATGCCACACTCTCTGAATGAATGGGTTTATTTCTCAGAACGCGAAACACCTCAAAACCCGCACCTATACTTGCAATCCACAACATACGCAATAAAAGCAAAAAAGACCATGCTAAAGTCATATCAGGGGCTACGCCATAAGGCTCCAAGAGTACAAGCAGACTCACCTCTCTCACACCCAACCCTGCCCAAGCAATCGGAAGCATACTCAAGATCAGCAAAATGGATCGAATCCAACCAATCTGTGTCATCTCCAAAGGCAATGCAATGGCTCTTGCCATAAGGACCAGAGAAGCAAATCCAATAAGATGACGCAAGATAGAGTAACCGATCACCTTCAGTTTCACACTGATAGGAAAGTCCTGAAATTTTTCGGCAGCATAGATGAGTTTGATGAATTTCCCCCCCACAAAACCCAAAACCCCTTTCTCAGGCAACCGCACTTTAACCCATTCAGTCACTTGAGGAATCAGCATCAAAGCATGCATCACACCTAGTGCCAATAGGAGCGACATCAGCAAAACCCCTAAAGCTCCTTGCTTTGCTGCTAGTGGATCCAAACACCAAAACATCAAACCCAACCCCAACAGTACCAGCGTGTCTACAGCACGATCCACCAAAATACACAAAAAACTTTCAGCAGGCTTATTGTTGGGTGCTGAAATCCGATGCCACCGTATAGCGCCTCCACCTAATTCTCCTGGCAATCCTAAACCATAAAACGTGCTGACACAGCTGATCTCAAAAAGTTGGCGAGCTTTAAGCTGAATGCCTTGAGCCTTAACCAAAATGCGCATCCTCAACGCAGCACTATAACGCATGGCTAACTGCAAGAGCATTGCACTCATCAATAAGGTCACATTCACCTGTGTTAAGGTGTGCCATACTTGTGCAAATGGAATGCGTGTTAAGAGTACTCCCAGTAGCACTACTGTGATTAATAGCTGAATCGACCATTTGAGCCAGCTTTTATTCTTGGCCATTCAAGATTTCCTTATATATAGAACTGATGCTTTGTGCAATTGCGGCATAACTCAAGCGTGCTTCAACCAAAGCCAGGCCTGCTTTGCCTATCCGTAGCCTCAGTTCCACATCCTCGATGAGTTGCTGAATAGCGTTCGCGATCCCTTTAGGATTTTTAGGCTCGACTAAAATTCCATGGACACCATCCTGAATGTATTCCCCAATGCCTTCTCCATGACAGGCAATGATGGGCTTTTTCATCGATAACGCTTCAGCATATACAGTACCAAAAGCCTCCGCTTGTGAGGGCAAAGCAAACAAGACACACTCATGCATCAACTGCATCACTTCAGCATGAGACTTGCGCCCCATTAACAGCACACGTTCTTGCAAATTAAGCGCTCTGATGAGTCTCTCCAATCGGGCCCTTTCTGGACCGTCACCCACAATAACACACTGCAAATCAGGCATATGCTCACGCACCAATTCTAGCGCATGAATCAAATACCAATGCCCTTTCCTGGCATTCAATGCCCCTACCGATAAAATATAGGGCTTTGACCTTCTAGAAATTCCTGGATTCTTGGTGAAAGACATCGAATCCATATCCGCCGCTGCAGGGATTCGATGCACAGACTTGTCTGTCATGCCTTGTAACGCTTGCGCCAAACTTGAGTTGAGTGTAATGACTGCATGCGCATCATGCACAATTTTTTCATACAGTCTCTTGCGGCGACTGTGCTGCATGGCTGCATTCAATCGCTGAGGAGAACGCTCATGCATCACATAAGGAATATGATACTTATGACTCATACGCCAGGCTAAATAACCCGAAGGAAAAACAAAATTGGCGTGAAGCACATCGGGTTTTTCTGTGTGGATTACAGTATCAATTACCTGTTTACATCCCTTCCACACCCATTCTGAATCCCAGTAGGGCCATGTGTTATAGATATTTTTGGCAACCCAACGATGCGGATAATGCAAACACCGAAGGTAATAACTTTTTATCCCCTGATAGTCCCATTGATCGGGAACATGAGCCCAGTGACGCATTGATTGATTTAAAGCAAGTGCGCGAGGAATCCAGGGAGTGGGTGCCATGCCTACTGTATCTACACCCTGATTTTGCAAAGCCTGCATTGTCTTAAAGCCCCATATACCCATCGCGGTATCATGCGGCCGAGGATAATAATCACATAACCAAAGTGATTTCATGACTCTAATTTTTTTGAGCCCACTTTGAGAATTTGATCCGGAAATAGCATGCCCAAAATAAACCCAAGAATAAAAATGCATTCTGTATAGATTATGATCAATAGCGCCAGCGGTAAAAACACAAACCGATTTTTATCTTGGGCAAGCGCTCTAGGCAGCTTAATAAAAGGTCGAGCTAACCAGCGACTGGATACTTTGATGAATGAGATCCCATCTTGGGCCAGATTGAATAGGAAATTTTTATTCGTTTGAGCCCGATTAGCACGGCGATCCCAAATCAACCAATCTCGTCCATTCACTAGGAAGCGCCAGAACAACTCTCTAAAGTTTTTTGCAGGAAGAGGGTGTAAGGTGCGCGCCTGATCATTCTTATAGATCTTAAACCCTTGTTTCCTCAACTCAATACTGTGCACCGAACAATTACCACGGTAAACGGATAACTCATCTGGAATAGGCAAATCCTTTAACACGCTTCGCTTGAATGCCACATTATTTGCAGCATAAAAATTCGCCCGATAAGGTTTCTGCTGATTCGAAAATGTAGGAAACCCCCAAATCAAAGCCACCGCAAAACTAAAAGCATCATCCACTTCAATACAGGTTTCACCAGCCACAATACCCGCATCAGGATGTGTCTTAAAAACACCTAAAAGTTGTGCTAACCAGTCCTGCTGATACTGACAGTCAGAATCACAAAACAACACACCGTCCCCGGTAGTTTGCTCATAACCTGCCATTTTAGCCGCATAATAAGGCGTTTGAGGGGCTACCTGCACCACCTGAATCCATGGAAAAGCCGCTGTTAATTCTTGAATGCGTGCTTTAGGCGCGTCTTGTGAGTCCACTAAAATCACTTGTTTAGCTAAGCTCACTGCGAGGGTTTGATCTTCTAATGAATGCAAACACCGC